>URYT01000040.1 GCA_900552185.1 uncultured Collinsella sp.
GCACGGAGTTGCGGTAGGTGTCGTTCATGCGGATGTACTCCATGAACTGGTGCACAACGTCGTGAGCGATCTGGTCGACGCGGTCGTCGTCGTTACCGTACTTGGGGAACTCGCCCTCGGTCTCAAAGTCGACGATGATGCCGTTCTCGTCACGGACGGGGTGGACCTTGGCGTACTTGATAGCGGACAGGGAGTCAGCCACGACGGAAAGGCCAGCGATGCCCGTAGCGAACCAGCGGTGCACGTGCTTGTCGTGCAGAGCCATCTGGATGCGCTCGTAGCAATACTTGTCGTGCATGTAGTGAATGATGTTCAGCGAGTTGACGTACACGCCAGCAAGCCACTTCATCATGTCGTTGTACTTGGCCACAACGTCGTCGTAATCGAGCGTATCGCCCTCGACGGCGCGATACTTGGGGCCGACCTGCTTCTTGGAGACCTCGTCAACACCGCCGTTGAGTGCGTACAGCAGGCACTTGGCCAGGTTGGCGCGAGCGCCGAAGAACTGCATCTCCTTGCCGATGCGCATGGAGGACACGCAGCAGGCAATGCCGTAGTCGTCGCCGTGATAGACGCGCATGAGGTCGTCGTTCTCGTACTGGATCGAGGAGCTGGCGACAGAAGTCTTGGCGCAGAACTTCTTGAAGTTCTCGGGCAGACGGGTCGACCACAGAACGGTCATGTTGGGCTCGGGGCTGGTGCCCATGTTCTCGAGCGTGTGCAGGTAGCGGTAGCTCATCTTGGTAACGAGCGTACGGCCGTCAACACCCATGCCGCCGATGGACTCGGTGACCCACTGCGGGTCGCCGGTGAACAGGGCCTGGTACTCGGGGGTACGGGCAAACTTGACCATGCGGAGCTTCATGATGAAGTGATCCACGAACTCCTGAATCTGCTCCTCGGTGAAGGTGCCGTTGGCAAGGTCGCGCTCAGCGTAGATGTCAATGAACGTGGAGGTACGGCCGATGGACATAGCGGCGCCGTTCTGCTCCTTGACGGCAGCGAGGTAGGCGAAGTACATCCACTGGATGGCCTCCTGCGTGTTGGTAGCAGGGTTGGAAATATCGAAACCATAGGTCTCGGCCATCATCTTGAGCTCGCCGAGGGCGCGGATCTGCTCCTGCAGCTCCTCACGGTCGCGGATGTTGTCGGCGGTCATGACCGTCGGGGTGGAAGCCTTCTGGGCCTCCTTGTCCTTGATCAGGTAGTCGACGCCGTACAGGGCAACACGACGGTAGTCGCCGATGATGCGGCCGCGGCCATAGCCATCGGGCAGACCGGTGATGATGTGGGCCGAACGGCAAGCACGCATCTCGGGGGTGTAGACATCGAAGACGCCGGCGTTGTGGGTCTTGCGCTCGAAGGTGTAGCGCTCGACAACGTTCTCGTCGACCTTATAGCCGTGCTGGCTGGCAGCCTGGCAAGCGATGCGGATACCGCCGTTGACGTGCAGCGCGCGCTTGAGCGGCTTGTCGGTCTGGAGGCCGACGATGGTCTCCTTCTCGCGGTGGGCGTTATCGATGTAGCCAGCGGGGTGGCTCACGATACCCGTGACGGTCTTGGTGTCCATATCGAGGACGCCGCCCTGCTCGCGCTCCTTGAGCAGCAGGTCGAGAACCTCGCCCCACAGCTCCTTGGTACGCTCGGTCGGACCGACGAGGAACGACTCGTCGCCCTCATAGGGGGTGTAGTTCTTCTGGATGAAGTCTCGGACGTCAACCTCTCCCGTCCAGATGCCTTCCTTGAAGCCTTCCCATGCCTCCTGCATTGTGTAACCACGCTCCTAGTTACGTGTAATGCGGCGCTCTCTCACACCGCTGCTTATTGAATTCTTGAATTATCGGCTTGCACTACCGGCTTCTTCCGTTCTTCGCCACACGTTGGTACAGAGAAAAACGTTTGTCCACCTTGGAACTACAACCCAAAACCCAAGATTTCACCCGTCTGAGAAGGATAACATAGCGACCCTCTCCATCTGGGCTGTTATATGTTTCTTTTTTTATATCATAAGGGCGTTTTTTACAAACCCGCAGGAAATGAGAGCGTGAACAACTACCGTTCACCGATTTGTTTGGTATTTTTGCTTGCCTTTGTACGACGTTCACTCTAGCTGTTATGCCAGTTTTAGCAGGGTAAAGTGCCCCAGAGACCCCACAGAAACTGCAGGGCGGCCACGGGATTTCCCCCGGGGCCGCCCTGTGGCATGGCTAGTTATTTAGCTTTGATTGCCGCTTGGCATTAGGCGGCTGAGGCGGCCTTGTCGGTCGTTGCCTTGCTGTGACCCTGGCCCTCAAAATGCTTGTAGCACCAGCTGGTGACCAGCGGGGTCAAAATAGCCGTTACGATTGCGCAGGCAGCAACCTGTGCCGTGGCCGTCGCGAGCACCGCACCGCCGTACATGGCCTCGTTGACGCTTGCCATGGCAGCAGGCGTGGCCACATTGGCTCCGGCGCAGCTCGAAATGGCCGCACCTGCGACACCCGTACCGCCCGTGAGCTTATCGACCGCGATGACGGGAATTGCAAAGATCACCGAGCAGATCACGCCGAGCAGGATGCCGGGAAGACCACCGTTGATAAGCTGACCAAAAGTCATGGTCGAACCCATGGCAAAGAAGACGAGCACGATGATGGCGGAAAGTGCCGGTGCCATCATCTTCTTAAAGCTCGGGAAGAGGTTGCCCAGGATAATGCCGACGATGATCGGCAGGATGGCGCCCACGAGCGACCAGCCGATCGGAGCCTGGCCGGCGGCACCAAGGACAATCATCGTGACCGGAGGGCCGACAACCAGCGTGGTGATGGCGACGGCGCCACGCTCGGCCTCGTTGCCCATGGTGCCCATCAGTCCAGCGTACATAGCGTTGTTAGCACCCGTGCAAGCGGCCAGCATTACCATGGCCGAGATGCCAAACAGGTTGTCGTTGAACACATAAAGGATGAGCAGCGACACGGCAACGACCACGATCTGCTTGACGGCGATGATGATGGCACCGCGGGCAGCGGCGGCAGGAGCACTCTTAAACGAAATCGTCGTACCGACGATGAGCAAAAAAGCGCCAACAAGCGGGCCTGCGCCCTGCTGGGTCATGCCAAGCGTAAAGCTGCCGAGTGTTTTAAACAGGTCGGGGAACAGCGTGTTGAGCAGGCAGCCCAACAGAAGCGGCACCAAAATATTGGCACCCGGGATGGAGGACATCTTAAAGAACGGCTCCTTTGCCGCCGGCGCCTCCACCGCAGTCGATTCACTCATATATATCTCCTTTGGATGCATGCGAATCGCAGCCGCACGCGCCTATGTCAGAAAGAAGGCGACAACCCCGAGTCGCCAGGGTCGCCGCCAAACGATCACCGCGGGGTATTACCCGTCCAAGACGATGCCGCCGTCGCAGTCACCGATCTCGCCGTTCACGAAGCTGGCGAGGTCGGAAGCGAAGAACAGCACCATCTGCGCAGGCTCGCTGGCCTGGGCGGCGCGGCCCAGAGGAATACCGTTGATGATGCGCTGAGAATTCTCGTCAGAGAGAATCGAGGTCATATCGGTCAACGTGAGCGACGGGCACACGGCGTTGCAGCGAACGCCAAACTTGCCGCCCTCCTTGGCGACTGCCTTGGTTAGACCGTTAACACCGGCCTTGGAGCTCGCGTAAGCCGCGGTGCCGAGCAGGCCGCCGCCGATCTTGCCAGCAACGGAACTCACGTTGACGATAGTGCCGGCGTGGGCCGCCTTAAAGTGCGGGTACACGGCATTCATCATAGTGAAGGTACCGTTGAGGTTGATGTCGATGGTACGGCGCCACTCGGTGTCATCGATCTCGTCGAACTTCTTGGTGCTGATGACGCCGGCGCAGTTGATCAGAATGTTGGTTTGCGGCAGGTCCGTAAAAATCTGCTCGACGGTCTCGCGCGCCTTGGGCGCATCGGCAACATCGAGCTGATAGAACTTGTTGCCCTCGCCAAGCTCGGCCACAGCGGCCTCGCCCTTAGCAGCGTTCCTTGCGATGAGCGCGACGTGTCCGCCGCCCGCGACGATGCCCTTGGCGATCTCGAGGCCAATGCCTTGAGTGCCGCCCGTGACAATCGCGGTCTTGCCCGTGAAGTCAAATGCCATGACTCCATCCCCCTTTATTTAGGTGTCTCCTTGCGGGAAGTTGGAGCATCGCACGTGGCGATTATATGAGTCCCAGTCGTCATGGTGGTGACAACCCCTCGCCTATCCGTGTGCATGATAATTCTTTAAAACGCTACAATTTTTGAATGATTTTAAGTTTTTATACGCTCTTTATATTGCCTAGCAACCAAGTAGATTTTTGGGACATACCTAGAAATCTACCGAATGGGATAGTTGAGCGGGGGTATCATCTTTCACCGAAAATAGTTTCTAGTGTTAGGGGTTTTCGGTGGAAGATACCGATTTCCATGAGCTTGGGCGTCAGCTCTTAACTGAGTTTGGCAGCATGCATCAGCGTATTTCGCGCTTTGCGGACAAAGCTCTCGGCGGCGAGATGGCTGTCATGCGCGCCCTCATGCTCGCTGGCGGCTCGCTCACTCCGAGCGAACTCGCTGATCGTGCCTGGGTCTCGAACGCCCGTATCGCCAATATTCTGCGCGCCCTCGAAGCCAAGGGCTGGGTCGAGCGCAAGCACTCAAAGACCGACCGTCGTCGCGTACACGTCACGGTGACCGACAAGGGATTCCAGGTCCTCGAAATCAAACGTCGGGAATTCGAGGACCGCACCGCGGCCTTCCTCGAGCAGCTCGGCGAAACAGATACCCAAGAGATGGTGCGCCTTCTAAGACGTGCCAACGAAATTATCGACCGCAATCAAGAAAGGAGAGATGCCGAGTGAGGATTCTCAGACTCTTTAAAAAGCATATCCTGGCACTGTTCGCAGCTATCGTACTTATCGTAATCAGCTGCAACGCCGATCTGGCGCTGCCTACCTATATGAGCGACATCGTCGACGTGGGCGTGCAGCAAGGTGGCATCGCCTCGCCCGTGCCCGACACCATCCGCACCGAATCGCTCGACGACCTCGAACTCTTTATGAGCGCCAAGGACGCCAAGGCTGTGGAGGCCGTGTTTAGCAAGGCAGACAATAACGGCATTCGAACGTACAAGGGCACCGAGGAGGAGCGCGCCGACGGCGGCAAGATTGCCGACATCATGAGCCTGCCCGAGACCGTCGTGCTCGCCTTCAACCAGGGCATCGACGCCGACTCCATGGGCGACATGGCCGGCACGTCCAGCGAGAAAGACAGCAACGCTGCCCAGGCCATGCCCACCCCCGAGCAGATGGCGGCGATGACGCCCGAGCAGCTCGCCGAGATGCAGCAGAAGGCCGCAGCGGCGCAGAACATGCAAAAGCAGATTGATGCCGACGGCGGCAAGATTACCATGAAGAGCCTGCGTCTAGGCGTTGAAGGCGGCCTAATCGACCAGGGCAAGCTCGTCGAGGGCGCTAACGATATGGCGGACAAACTGGGCTCCATGTCGGGTTCCATCGTGACCCAACGCGCTGTGAGCTATGTGCAGGACGAGTACAAGGCGCAGGGCATCGACCCCGCCGACGTGCAGAACGCCTACCTGGGCCGCATGGCGACCACGATGTTTGGCCTGTGCCTGGTGTCGCTCGTCGCCACCATCCTGACCGGTGCCGTGGCTTCGCGTACCGCCTGCTCCATCGCCCGCGACCTGCGCCGCGAGACCTTCAACAAGGTTATGCACTTCTCGCCGGCCGAGGTGGGCAAGTTTAGCCAAGCCTCGCTCATCACCCGCTGCACCAACGACATTCAGCAGATTCAGATGGCCGCAACCCTGTTTATCCGCATGTGCCTACTGGCGCCCGTCATGGGCATCGTCGCCGTCATGCGCGTCCTGGCCAACCACACCGGCCTGGAGTGGACCATCGCCGTGGCCATCATCGCCGTCTCGGCCGTTGTCGGCGTGCTTATGGGCCTCACCATGCCCAAGTTCAAGAAGATGCAGAGCTTTGTGGACCGCGTGAACCTTACCGCCCGCGAGCTGCTCGACGGTCTTATGCCCATCCGCTCGTTCAACCGCGAAGAGCATGAGCTCGAGCGCTTTGACAAGGCTTCGCTCGACCTGATGACCACGCAGCTCTACACCAACCGAGCCATGAGCTTTATGATGCCGCTCATGATGCTCGTCATGAACTGCATCACCGTGCTTATCGTCTGGTTTGGTGCGCAGGGCGTGTCCGACGGCGTGATGCAGGTCGGCAACATGATGGCGTTTATCTCCTACACCATGCAGATCGTCATGGCGTTTATGATCCTCACCATGGTGTCGGTCATCCTGCCCCGCGCCGAGGTCGCCGCCGAGCGCGTGGAAGAGGTCATCACCTGCCCCACGAGCATCAACGACCCCGCCTCGCCCAAACTGCCTGCTGCCAGCGCGCCGCGCGGTGAGCTCACCTTCCGCGACGTGAGCTTCCAGTATCCCGATGCCCGCGCCGATGTCATCAGCGGCGTGAACTTCACCACGCATGCCGGCCAGATGCTCGGCATCATCGGCTCCACGGGTTCGGGCAAGTCCACGCTCGTGCAGCTCATCCCGCGCCTGTACGACGTCACCGGCGGCAGCATTTCGCTCGACGGCATCGACGTGCGCGATATGACCCTTTCCGAGCTTCGCCGCCGCATTGGTTACATCCCGCAGCAGGGGCGCCTGTTCTCGGGCACCGTGGAGAGCAACCTTAAGTTTGCCGGCGACATGGTGAGCGACGAGGACATGCACCGGGCGGCACGCGTCGCCCAGGCGGAGGACTTTATCGCCGAGCGCGAGGGCGGCTACGACTCCCCCATCAGCCAGGGCGGCTCCAATGTTTCGGGCGGTCAGCGCCAGCGCCTGGCCATCGCCCGCGCGTTGGCCAAAAAGCCCGAGGTCGTGGTGTTCGATGACTCGTTTAGCGCCCTCGACTACAAGACCGACGCGCGTCTGCGCGAAGAGCTGGCCAAAAACGTTACCGACGCCGCGCTCGTGGTCGTGGCCCAGCGCATCGCGACCATCATGCACGCCGATCAGATCATCGTGCTCGACGACGGCCATGTGGTGGGCACCGGCACGCACGAGGAGCTGCTGCACAGCTGCCCGGCGTACCTGGAGATCGCACAGTCGCAGCTTTCCGCCGAGGAGCTGGGGCTCACCCAAGAAGAAATTGCAGCCGTTATGGAAGGAGGCGAGCACTAATGGCAGACGAGACCAAGACTCAGATTCCCAAGTCCACCCGCCAGCGTGGTCCCATGGGCCGCATGGGTGGCATGCGTCGCGGCGAAAAGGCCAAGGACTTTAAGGGCACCATGAGGCAGCTGCTCGGCTATATCGGCCAGCACAAGATTGCCGTGCTTGCCGCCGTCGCCTTTGCCGTGTGCTCGGTCGTCTTTAACATTGTGGGACCCAAGGTGCTCGGCCAGGTTACGACCAAGCTATTCGAAGGCCTGGTCGCCAAGGTCAACGGTACGGGCGACGTTGACTTTGCCTGGATCGCCAAGACGCTCGGCTTTTTGCTCTGCCTGTATCTGGCAAGCTCTGTTTGCAGCCTCATCCAGGGCTGGCTCATGACCGGCGTCACGCAAAAGATCTGCTACCGCATGCGCAAGGAGATCGCCGCCAAGATCGCCGTCGTGCCGATGAGCTACTTCAACGGCCACAGCAAGGGCGACGTGCTCAGCCGCATCACCAACGACGTCGATACGCTCGGCCAGTCGCTCAACCAGAGCGTGACACAGCTCATCACGTCGGTGACGCAGATTATCGGCGTGCTCGTCATGATGCTGTCGATCAGCCTGCCGCTCACCGGCGTCACCGTGCTCACGCTGCCGGCTGCCGCAATTATCCTGACCGTGATGATTCACTTCTCGCAGCCGTACTTCCGCGAGCAACAGCAGGTCCTGGGCGCCGTCAACGGCATTATCGAAGAGGATTTTGCCGGCCAGAACGTTATTCAGGTGTTCGACCGCGCCGAGGCCTCGATCGAAGAGTTCGACCATCAAAATGACCGCCTCTTTATTAGTGGCTGGCGTTCGCAGTTCCTGTCGGGCCTGATGATGCCGCTTATGAGCCTGGTGGGCAACATGGGCTACGTGGGCGTCGTCGTGGTGGGCGCGCAGCTCGCGCTGACCGGTAATGCCACGCCCGGCGACATCCAGAGCTTTATCCAGTACGTTCGCAACTTTACGCAACCCGTGCAGCAGCTGGGCAACGTGAGCAACACGATGCAATCGATGGCCGCTGCCACCGAGCGCGTCTTTGAGTTCCTGGCCGCACCCGAGGAGGAGCAGAAGGCCGACGCGCAGATTCCCGAAAAGCGCCCCGGTCACGTGGAGTTTGACCATGTCAAGTTTGGCTACACGCCCGACAAGACCATCATCCACGACTTTAGCTGCGAGGCGCAGCCCGGCCAGACCATCGCCATCGTCGGCCCCACCGGCGCCGGCAAGACCACGCTCATCAAGCTGCTGCAGCGCTTCTACGATGTGGACGGCGGTTCGCTGCGCGTCGAGGGTGTCGACGTGCGCGACTGGGACCGCGCGGCACTTCGCGGCGAGTTTGCCATGGTACTGCAGGATACCTGGCTGTTTAACGGCACCATCCGCGAGAACATCCGTTACGGACGCCCCGATGCGAGCGATGCCGAGGTCGAAGCCGCCGCACGCGCCGCACGCTGCGACCACTTTATCCATACGCTCGCCGGCGGCTACGACTTTATGATTAACGAGGAGGGCACTAACCTGTCGCAGGGTCAGCGCCAGCTCGTGACCATCGCCCGTGCCATTTTGGCCGACCGCCCGGCGCTGATTCTGGACGAGGCGACCTCCAACGTCGATACCCGCACCGAGGAGCTCATCCAGCGCGCCATGGATGCGCTGATGCAGGGCCGTACCAGCTTTGTTATCGCGCACCGCCTGTCCACGATCCGCAACGCCGACGTAATCTTGGTGATCCGCGACGGCGACATCGTCGAGAAGGGCACACACGACGAGCTGCTCGCCCAAGGAGGCTTCTACGCCGACCTGTACAACTCGCAGTTCGACGAGGCGGCGTAGATTCGGCCGCAGGGAACGAATGACGCCCGAGAACGGGGGCGCAGGACAACCTGCGCCCCCGTTTTTGTTTTGCGGCCCTCGAACCGCCTCCCCTACGACCTGATTGACAGCCCCTCCCAGGCCACATGGCATCATTCCATTCCAGGGCCAGCTGACGTTTGCCCAGATAAAACCTGCCAAAATAAACCTGTCCTTTTTGGTAGGTTTCGAGGTGACAAGGACTTGCACTTTAGCGTGCGACAGCGGATAATGCCGAGCATTCGACAATACGCTTATTGCTCTTTCTATAGATTGAGGAGACTCCTATGGCCATGGAATTCAAACGCAGGCTGCCGATCCCCATGGAGATCCGCGAGGAAATGCCGCTTTCTGCCGAGCTTACCGCCAAAAAGCAGGCATTCGACGCCGAGGTCGCCAAAGTCTTTACCGGCGAGGACGCACGCAAGGTGCTCATCATCGGCCCGTGCTCTGCCGACCGCGAGGACTCGGTACTTGAGTACATGAACCGGCTGGCCAAGACCGCCGAAGAGGTCAAGGACAAGCTCATCATCATTCCGCGCGTCTACACCAATAAGCCGCGCACCAAGGGCACCGGCTACAAAGGCCTGCTGCACAACCCCAACCCTGAGGCTCCCGACGACCTGCTCGAAGGCGTCAAGGCCATCCGCCATATGCACCTGCGCGTTATTGAGGAAACGGGCTTCTTCACCGCCGACGAGATGCTCTATCCGTCAAACTACCAGTACCTCGTTGACCTGCTGAGCTATGTTGCCGTGGGTGCACGCTCGGTCGAGAACCAGGAGCATCGCCTTGTGTCGAGCGGCATTTCGGTACCCGTCGGCATGAAGAATCCCACTGCCGGCTCTACCACCGTTATGCTCAACTCCATTTACGCCGCGCAGGCACACCAGAGCTTCATCTTCCGCAACTGGGAAGTCGAGTGCGACGGCAACCCGCTTGCGCACGCTGTCATGCGCGGCTACATCGGTCTCGATGGGCGCACCTACCCCAACTACCACTACGAACACCTGGAACGCCTGGCCGAGCGCTATACCGAGCACGCCGGCTATGCCAACCCGGCAGCGGTCATCGACTGCAACCACGACAACTCGGGTAAACGTCCGCTGGAGCAGTATCGCATTTGCAAGGAGGTGCTCGACAGCTGCCGCCGCAACGAATCCATCTCCAAGCTCGTCAAGGGCTTTATGATCGAGTCTTATCTGGAGGACGGCAACCAGCCGGTCGACGGCGGCGTCTTTGGCAAGTCGATCACCGACCCGTGCCTGGGCTGGGAGGAGTCCGAGCGGCTGCTTTACGACATTGCAGAAGAGATCTAGAAACGGCAGAGCGCCGTCCAGCCCCGCGTCTGATGCGCGATGGGCCGGGCGGCGCTTTTTTGTCCCGGGTGCCGGAGCCGCTGTCTGCGGCTATTTCATTTTCAGATCACAGATTCACAGCCCGCGGCAGGGTGAAGATGAATTCCGAGCCCACGCCGGCGGTGCTGATCACGTCGATGTTTTCCCCGTGGGCCTGGATGATCTCCTTTACGATGGAGAGGCCCAGCCCCGTGCCCTTTTTGTCCTTTCCTCTGGAAAGGTCGGATTTGTAGAAACGGTCCCAGATCTTTTTCAGGGAATCCTTGGGGATCCCCACGCCGGTGTCCTTGACGGAAACGAAGACCTTTTCGTACCGGGGCGCAGTCTGGATATAGATCACGGAGCCGTTGTGGCTGAACTTGATGGCATTGTCCAGGAGGTTATAAAGGACCTGCTGGATCTTTCCCAGATCCGCGTAGACCATCAGTACGTCGTCGGTAAAGGTCAGGTCCAGGACGATGTCTCTGGCGCTGCAGGTGCCCTCAAAGGAGGCCGCCGTGTCCTTGATGACCCGGTTGATGTCGAAATTGCTGCGGGACAGAAAGCCCTTGCTGTCTAAGGAGTTTAAGGTGAGCATTCCTTCGGTCAGCTTATTGAGCCGCTTCGTCTCAGAGATCACGATCCCCAGATATTTTTCCTCCAGCTCCGGCGGGATGGTGCCGTCTAAAATGGCTTCCAGATAGCCCTTGATGGAGGTCAGGGGGGAGCGGAAATCGTGGGATACGTTGGCGATGAAGGATTTCTGGTATTCCTCCATCTTTCCCAGCTCGCTGGACATATAGTTTAAGGTGTCGGCCAGATAGCCCATTTCATCATTGGTCTTTACTTTTATGGTGTGGTCCAGATTGCCGCCGGCGTATTCCATGGCTCCAGCGGTGATCTTTTTCAAAGGAAAATACACAGTTCTGGTGAATACTAAAAGGATGATCAGGGACAGGAAGAAGATAATGGCCGCAGTGATGTATACAATATTCAGGATCTGGTTCTGGCTGTCCAGGATCCGCTCCACGGGCATGTGGAGCACTACATAGCCGTATGTATTGAAATTTCCGGTGATGGGGGCCAGTACCGATAAGGTCTCGCCGGGGAACATGCCGAAGAAGTCCCCGATGATATAGGACTTGTTTCCTGTGACCGTGGGATCGAAGCCCTCGATGGTCTTTCCCGAATGGGAGGCGGGAGAGGTCTCGGCCACCACAGCGCCTTTATGGTCCAGGACCCAGGCAGAGGCCCCCAGATAGGTGGATACGGCCTCCAGCTGCGGGTTGGCCGTATCCAGGGAGATGGTCTTTCCCTGGTAAATATCGCTGTATGTGGAGGCCAGGAGGTTGGCTTCATCGTACATGGCATCGGACCGCTCCCGGACCAGATATTCATGGGTCATGTGGGAGGAAAAGGTGGCGATGAGGACAAAGCCCAGAAGGCCGAACAGGAGATAGCCCAGGACAAACTTGGTGTACAGGGAATGTGTCATCGTTTTACCTCGAATTTATAGCCGATCCCCCATACAGTGGAGAGGGACCAGTATTCGTTGTCCTTGATCTTCTCCCGGAGACGCTTGATGTGTACGTCCACCGTGCGGGTGTCTCCAATATATTCATACCCCCAGATATGGTCCAGGAGCTGCTCCCTGGTAAAGACCTGGTTGGGAGAGGACGCAAGGAAGTAAAGAAGCTCCAGCTCCTTGGGCGGCATGTCCACGGAACGGCCCTTATAGAGCACGGAATAATTGGTCAGGTTTACGACGAGATCCGGATATTCCACAAACTCTCCCTGCTGCTTCGGCACAGAGGAGACGGCGGAGGAACCGGCCTGGTAGCGGCGCAGGACGGCCTTTACCCGGGCCACCAGCTCCTTGGAGTCGAAGGGCTTTATCATATAGTCGTCGGCCCCCAGCTCCAGCCCCAGGACTTTGTCGAAGATCTCTCCCTTGGCCGAAAGCATGATGATGGGGACCTGGGAGACGGTGCGCAGCTCCCGGCATACCTGGTAGCCGTCGATCCCCGGGAGCATCAGATCCAGCAGCACCAGGTTTGGCTTAAAGGAAGGAAATTCCCGGAGCGCCGATTCCCCATCCCCCACGATCTTTGTTTCATAGCATTCCTTCATCAGGTACAGTGAGATCAGCTCCGCGATATTGGCATCGTCGTCCACGATCAGGATCCTCTGTTTATCAACCATTCCATGTTCCTCCCTGTCAGTTTTACTTAAATGTCACAATGGTAACTCCGGTATCGCCTTCTCCAAAATCGCCCAGCCGGAACTCCTTCACGTATTTCAGTTTTTTCAGATGCTTATGGACCCCGGCCTTTAAGGCGCCGGTCCCCCGTCCGTGGACCACACGCACCTTGGGAAGGTGGGCCAGGTAGGCATCGTCCAGGTACTTATCCAGTACGGGAATGGCCTCGTCCACGGTCATGCCGATCAGGTTCACCTCCGGGGAAACGGAGAAGGACTTGGACATCTTGATCTTTCCGCTGCCGGTATTGTTCTTTTTCATCAGATCCATACCGGGACCGGAAATGGCCGGCTCGTTTAAAAGCTCCAGGTCCTTGATGTTCACCAGAGACCGCAGGATCCCCATTTGTACGTACAGATCGCCCTTGGAGTTGGGCAGGGAGCTGACGGTGCCGTTTAAGTTCATGGTCAGCACCTTGACCCCGTCCCCGATCTTTAATTTCTTTGGAGAAATGGTTTTCTTCGGGCCTTTTTCATTTTTAAGGCTCAGGTTTTTATCGACCTTGTCCAGCTTTTCCCGAAGCTTTGTGCGCTCTGCTTCCAGCTCCTTTCCTACGCCGGAGGACTGGGCCAGCTTATTGATCTGGCGGATGGTCTGGTCGGCGGTCTCCTTGGCCTCCCTGAGGATCCTTTGGGCCTCCTCGTTGGCGTTTCGGATCAGCTTGTCCTTCCGCTCGTCAAACCGCTCCTCCTTCTGCTCCAGGCGGCTCTTTAACCGGGAGATCTCCGATTTATAGGAGGCGATCTCCTCCCGTTCCTTTTCGATGGTGACGCGGCTTTCCTCCAGGCTGGCCAGCAGGTCCTCAAAGGCCTCGTCGCCTTCCTCCAGACGGGACTTTGCATCCTGGATAATGAAATCGGGAAGCCCCAGCTTCTGGGAGATGGCAAAGGCGTTGCTCTTTCCCGGAATGCCGATGAGCAGGCGGTAGGTGGGCCTTAAGGTCTCCACATCAAATTCACAGCAGGCGTTCTCCACGCCGGGA
>URYT01000041.1 GCA_900552185.1 uncultured Collinsella sp.
CCAGCTCGTCGGCGCCTTCCTTAAGCGCGTTGGCGAGCAGTGCAGAGGTGCCGGCGCCAGCGCACAGAACCAGAACCCTCAGATCCTTGCCCTTAAGGGCGGACGGAGCTGCGGAGGCCTCAGTGGCAGAAGCGGTCTCGACAACAGGAGCCTCAACGGCGGGGGCGGCAGCGGTCTTGACGGCCTTGGTCTCCTCGGCCTCTTCTTCGGCCAGGGTCTCGGCCTCCTGCTTGCACAGGACGTTGTCGTAGGCCTTGCAGAACGGGTAGTAGATCAAGAAGTCAACGACCAGCAGGACGACAACCAGGACCAGAGAGATCGGCTGGAAGTTGGTGTCGATGAAGGTGCCGATCGGTCCGGGGAGTGCCCACGGCATGGCATAGATAAAGCCGTTCATGCCCAAAAAGTCGATGAAGAACTTACCAATGAGGACGTTGGCCACGGGGGCAAACAGGAACGGGATCAGGAAGTACGGGTTGAGGATGATGGGCGCGGCGAACAGCAGCGGCTCGTTGACGGCGAACATCACGGGCACGACAGAGGCTTTGCCGACGGCCTTGAGCTGCTTGGAGCGCATAAAGAGCAGGAAGATGATCGGGACAATGAACGTGGCGCCGGTGCCGCCGAGTTCGCCGATGTAGTTACCGAAGTTTTCGGTCAGGGCGAGGGCGGGGTGACCGCCGGCCTGCAGCGTGGCGAGGTTGGTGGTGATGTTGCCAAACAGCGCGGCGTTGAGGGCAGGCTTAACGACCGAGGGGCCGTGGATGCCCATGAACCAGAACAGCGGGATCATGAACCAGATGAGGGCGAGGCCGGCGTAGGAATCGGCAGCGGCGAACAGCGGGCTCACCAGCGTGGAGATGACGTTGGCAAACGGGACGGCCAAGCAGGTGCGGCAGATAACGTCGATGACGGCGACAAACAGGATGGAGAAGCTGAAGGCGAAGATGTCGCGGAAGTTCTGGGCGATGGCGCCGGGGACTTCTTTGGGCAGCTTGATGGTGATGTCTCGCTTAATGCAGAAGGCATAGATGTTGACCGTGGCAAATGCGGCGACAAAGGAGCTCAGCAGGCCCTTGGTGCCCATGTTGTCGGTAAAGAACACCGAGACATCGGCGCCGTCGATCTTGGCACTCGTCTGGGTAACGGCCAAGATGAGCATAGCGCACATGGCGGCGACCATGGTGCTCGTGGCGTTGATGGCCTTGCCGGCAGGCATGCGGCGGTTCTTGGAGCCGGTCAGCGCGCTTGCGGTGGTGCCGGCGACCATGATGCCCACGACGCCCATCGTGAAGTTGTAAACCTTGTTGCAGAAGTTCACGACGTCGACGTTCCACCAGTCGGGCAGCGTAAAGCCGCCGACCGTGGCGACAACGCCCGGCAGGGTCGAAATAAGCAGGAAGACAGAAGAAGACAGGATAATGGGCATTGCTGCCAAAAAGCCGTCTTTAATGGCCTGAAGGTAGATGTTCTTAGAGACCTTGTCGAAGTACGGCTGACCTTTCTCCAAGAACTTAACGATCGATTCCATAGTTCACGCTCCTCTTTGCATGAAATCTTAATGGCATGGACGTTGAAAACCTATATGGTCTCCCGCTTGCTAAAAGCCCGGGTGCAGGCGGGGCCGGTCCCAGGGGGAGAGAGGGGAGCGGCTGGGTTTGTATCGCATAGGGCCGCTCCCTTCTCGGGGGAAAGCGAGGCGATGCGCTACTGCGCGTCCGCCATAGTGTCGGCGAGCTCCTTGTACCAGAGTGCCGACTGCTTGATGTAGCGTTTTTGCGTGTCGAAGTCGATGTAGAACAGGCCGTAGCGCTTGTTATAGCCATTGGCCCACGAGAACTGGTCCTGCAGGCTCCAGATAAAGTAGCCCTGGACGTCGACGCCCTCGGCGCGCGCCTGGAGCACCTTCTCCATGTGCTGGTCGACAAAGTCGATGCGCTCGGGATCGGCGACGATGCCGTTTGCGTCGGGCTCGGGGTCCTTGTGGCCCAGGCCGTTTTCGGTGATATAGATGACGGGGAGGTTGGGATAGGTGGCGCTGATGTGCTTGAGCGTGTCGTAGAGGCCTTGCGGGTAGATGAGCCAATCCCAGTCGGTGGTGGGGATACCCGGCATATCGACCTGCTGCCCGACGCCCTTAAACTTAAAGCACGAGGTGCCCTTGTCTCCGGTGCCGTTAAAGCTGTTGGTTGACTTGCCATCGTAGGCGGCGATAAACGCCGACTGATAGTAGTTGAGGCCGAACATATCGTTGCGGGGCGCCGCCTTGGCGAGCTCCTCCATGTCGCTGTCCTCAACCGTAAGTGTGGCGTTGTTGGCACGCAGAATCTCGTTGATGAGTGAGAGGGTGCGCGCGGAGTAGTGACCCAGGAAGGCGCCGTCCATGATGAAGTCGGTGTAGAAGGCGTTGTACAGGTCGGCGGCGTGCTGGTCGGCGGGCGAGTCGGTGGCAGGATATGCCGGCGTCAGGACGTTGACCATGCCAATGCGTCCGCCCAGGTGCTCGGTCTCGTCAAGATCCTTATACAGGTTGACGGCGCGGGCGTGGGCAACGAGCTCGTTGTGCTGGCTCTGGATGCCGCTCGTCACATCAAAGTGATGGTTGGGCGGGAAGTTGCCTTGGATGTATTGGGAGTGCGAGAGGCTGATGAGCTCGTTGATGGTGAACCAATTCTTGACCTCGCGGAACTCGCGGAAGCAGAACTCGGCATAGCGCACATAGGCGTCGACGGTCTTGCGGTTGAGCCAGTCGCCCTGGTTGAACAGGGCGGCGGGGGAGTCAAAGTGATGCAGGGACACATAGGGCTCGACGCCATACTTTTTGCAGCAGGCGAACAGCTCGTGGTAGTGCTTAACGCCCTCGGCGAGGGGTTCGGCATCGTCGCCGTTGGGGAAGATGCGGGTCCAGGCGATGGACACACGAATGGCGTTGAGTCCATGCTCGGCAGAAAGGCGGATATCCTCCTCGTAGCGGTTGTAGAAATCACTGGCCGGGTCGGGCAAAAAGCGACCCTGGGCGACAAGGTAATCGTCCCACATGGTCTTACCCTTGCCTGCCACCTTCGTGGAACCTTCCGTTTGATACGCGGCGGTTGCGGCGCCCCAAACAAAGCCCTTCGGCAGCTGCTGTACGCGGTTTAGCAAAGACATATGCATACACCCTCTCGTCTCGCTGTTCGATATTGTGCGTTTGCGCTCAGGAGGCTCCCTGGTTAGCGTTCAGCGGTGAAAAAGCCCGATAAACACTATCTTAAAATGATTAGAACCAAAATGAGCACGTGAACATTTGACAATGAGCACGTTAACATCCGGCTGGGATGTATAGAAACAAAACAACTTCAAACAGCCGCGAACGGTTGTATTTGTTCGGTAAGCGGTTTTGATTGACAGAAGTTTTCATGTTGTGGTATATGGCTCGGGTATCATGAGCACGTTATCAATGTATGTACGATGCGCCATGGGCGCGGGGAATAGTTGGGAAGCAGGTTAGCGTGGAAGGCATGGATCAGCAGACAAGGAATGGTCGTTCGGCGAGCGCGGCAGAGGTTGCGGCGCTCGCTGGCGTGAGCCGCCAGACTGTGTCTCGCGTGGTCAACGGTATGCCCAACGTGACGGAAAAGACGCGCAAGCGTGTGCTGGCCGCCATGGAAGAGCTGGGCTTTCGTCCCAATTTTGCTGGAGCGGCGTTGCGCGGCGGGTCGTATCGTTCTATTGGCCTGTGCATGTACAACATCACACGTGTCGGTAACCTGGCGACGCTCGAGGGTATCATGCAAGCGGCGCGCGAGCACGATTTTGCCGTCACTATGATCGAGATGGGCGGCGACAAGCCCTATGCACTTGCCGATGCCTCGCGCCGCATGGTCGAGCGACCCGTCGACGGCATGATTCTCAACATGAACCGCATGGCTCCCGATTTTGAGGAGTTTGTTCCCCAGCCGGGAGTGCGAACGGTCATCCTGTCCATGTATGCGCATCCGCGCTGCACGACGATCGACTCCGACCAGTATGGTTCGTGCGAGCTGTTGACCAATTATCTGCTGGAACATGGTCACTCGAATATGCGGTTTGTGGCGGGTCCGGAAAACTCGATTTCCTCGCGTTTTCGTGAGGCCGGTTGGCGCGATACGCTGGGTCGTGCTCATGTCGATGCCGCTCCGATGCTGCGTGGCGATTGGAGTGCGGACAGTGGGTACGCCATGGGCGAGCGGATTGCGGCCGAGGTGCTTGCCGGCGGGTCGCAGGCGCCGACTGCCGTGCTTGCGGCAAATGACCAGATGGCGCTGGGCGTTATCGCCGCGCTCGAGAACGCGGGCCTGTCCGTGCCCGACGACGTGAGCGTGGTTGGTATCGACGACGCACTCGAGGGACTTGTTCCTCACAATCGACTGACGACGCTGCGATTTGATTTGCGCGGTGTCGGTAAGCTTGCGTTTGAGGCGGCGATTGGAGAGAGCTCGTCTATCGAGGCGATTCATGTGCCGAGTACGCTGGTCGAACGCTCGACTGTTAGGGACATACGGGGTTAGGTCCTACTCCGTTTGTCTCGATTTGTAACAGGTAGACGGTCAAAAGCGGGCTACGTGTTACAGATTTAGATTCTTCGGAAAGAGCAATCCTGTTCGTCTCAATCTGTAACAGCTAGGACCAAAAAACTCGGCTAGATGTTACAGATCGAGACAAACGGCTCCCGACCAGCCCAAAAACAAAAAGACCGGGGGCGGCGCGCCGTGTGACGTGCCGCCCCCGGCTGAGAAATGGGGACAGGTTGTGTGAGCGGGCAACCCCGCCAGCCACTAGTCCAGACGACGGGTCTGCGCCACGTGCTTGTACCAGTAGGCGCTTGCCTTGGGCGTGCGCTTCTGGGTTTCAAAGTCAACGTAAAAGAAGCCGTAACGCTTGTTGTAGCCATTGGTCCAGGAGAACTGATCCTGCAGGCTCCACAGGAAGTAGCCGCCCACGTTGACGCCCACCTCCATGGCCTTGAGCAGCCAACGCAGGTGCTGCTCGATGTAGTCGATGCGCGGCTGGTCGTCCACAAAACCGTCCTTGTAGGGGTCCTTGTAGCCCATGCCGTTCTCGGTGATGAAAATCTGCTTGTAGTTGGGGTAGCGCTGCTTAATGTAGACGAGCAGATCGAACAGGCCCTCGGGATAGATGATCCAGTCCCAGTCGGTGGTGGGGATGCCAGGCTTGTTCACATGCTCGCCAATACCCTTAACGCGCCAGCGGCCAGTGCCCTTCTCGCCCGTACCGTTGTGGTGCAGGTCGTTCTCGCCGTCGTAAGCCTTCAAGAAGCGGCACTGGTAGTTGTTAACGCCCAGGTAGTCGTTGTAGAGCGCGGCCTCGCGCATGATTTCCAGATCCTCGTCTAGGATCTCGATGGTGCCGCCCGAGACGGCAGCCAGGCGGTTGGCGCACTCGAGGGTGTCGGGCGCATAGTCGCCGCGGAAGGTGGCGTCGAGCAAGAACTGGTTTTGCAGCACGTGCTCGTTGTTGGCGGCTTTGATGTCGGCGGGGTCGTTCTCGTTGAGCGGGTACTTAAACTCCAGCGACTGGATGACGCCGATTTTGCCCTTAAAGCCGCCGTTGTGGAAGGCCAGCACGGCCTTGGCGTGGGCGAGCATCATGTTGTGCTCGCACTGGAAGGCCTCGGCCAGATGCGCCTTGACGCCACCGGGGAAGGTGCCCTCGATGTAGGTGTTGGAGGCGTCGGCCCAGATCTCGTTAAAGGTGAACCAGTAGGTCACCTGGTCGGCGTACTCCTTAAAGCAGAAGGTGGCAAAGTCCACAAAGGCGTCGATGGTCTCGCGGTTGAGGAAGTCGCCCTTCTCAAAGAGGGGAAGCGGCGTGTCAAAGTGATGCAGCGTGACGAACGGCTCAACGTGGTGCTTGTGGCACTCGGCGAAGAGATCGTGGTAGAACTGGACGCCCTCGGGGTTGATTTCGCCGGTGCCGTTGGGGAAGATGCGGCTCCAGGCGATGGAGAGGCGAATGCCGTTGATGCCGAACTCCTCGCACAGCTCCAGGTCGACGGGGTACTGGTTGTAGAAGTCCGAAGCGGGATCGGGGGAGAAGCGCCCCTGGGCCTCCAGAAAGTCGTCCCAGGCAACCTTGCCCTTACCGTGAGTGCGGGTCTCGCCCTCTACCTGGTAGGCAGCGGTGGCGCCGCCAAAGACAAAGTCCTCGGGAAACT
This sequence comes from uncultured Collinsella sp., assembly GCA_900552185.1. Classification (GTDB taxonomy): domain Bacteria; phylum Actinomycetota; class Coriobacteriia; order Coriobacteriales; family Coriobacteriaceae; genus Collinsella. The sequence continues at coordinate 6,197 of URYT01000041.1, forward strand.
GCGCGGGCGGGTTGGTGACGCTAGCAGGATTAACGGACATGATGATCCAATCGTCTAAATCGAAGGGCCAGCCGGTCTTGGATGGTCGGCTGGCCCTGGGCGTTACTTACTTCGAAAGTTGCTCACTCACGAAGGCGAGAGACTTGTCGCCGTTCTGGGAGAGCTCGATGTACTGCTTGCCACGGCAGGCGACGCACTTGTTGCCCACGCGCTCACAGTCCTTCTGCAGGTCGGCCAGGTAGCTTGCGGCCTGCGGGGCCAGGACGACCAGGTCAAAGTCGGGGAGCATGTCCACGTGGTTGCCATAGGCCTCGGCAGCGGTCTCGAGGTTAATGCCGCGCTCCTTGGCGGCCTTGGCCAGCGCGTTGGCGAGCAGGCCCGAGGTTCCGCCGCCCTGGCAGAGCACGAGCACGCGCTTGCCGTTGAGGTCGCTGGCGGTCGTTGTCTCGGCAGCGGGTGCTGCGGAAGCGGCGGGGGAGTCGGCCTTCACGGCCTCGGCAGCAGCGCCGGCGGCAACGCTCTTGGCGTCAGCCTTGCCCTGGAAGGCATCGTTGAGCTTGGCGGCTTTCTCGGCGTTCTTGGCGGCGAGCTCCTCCTGGGAGATCTCGGCCTCCTCGGCGCACTTCTGGGCGTCATAGGCACGGAAGAACGGATAGTACAGGGCAAAGTCGACGACCAGGATGATGGCGAGCATCACAAAGGCGAGCGGCTGGAAGCCCAGGCCCATGATGGTGCCGATGGGGCCGGGGACGGTCCAAGGCAGGGTGTACATAAAGCCGTTCATGCCCAAGAAGTCGATAAAGATCTTGAGGATCCAGATGTTGGCGATCGGGGCAAAGACAAACGGGACAAAGAAGACGGGGTTGAGCACGATGGGTGCGGCGAACAGCAGCGGCTCGTTGACGGCAAAGCAGACGGGGACGATGGCGGCCTTACCGACGGCGCGCATCTCCTGAGACTTGGCCAGGAAGCAGAACATAAAGACCAGGACGAGCGTGGCGCCGGTGCCGCCCATGCAGACGACGAAGTACTGGGCACCCTGGGTCAGGACAGCGGAAGCGTGCTGGCCGGCCTGGAACGCAGCCAGGTTGTCGGTCATGTTGGCAACGAGAGCGGCGGCGATGGCGGGCTCGACGATCGAGGGGCCGTGGACGCCCACGAACCAGAAGAGGCTCATGGCGCCGTAGATCACAGCGAGGCCGATGTAGCCATCGGCAGCGGTGAACAGGGGCTGGAACACCTGGATGACACCCTGGGCAAAGCAGAAGCCAAAAGCAGCGCGGAAGACGATGTCAAAAACCCAAAAGACGGTGATGCAGACGGAGAAGGGGATGATGTCCTTAAAGGTCTGCGAGATGTTGGGCGGAACCTGCTCGGGCATCTTGACGGTGATGTTGCGCTTAATGAAGAACTTGTAGATGATGCCGGTCACAAACGCAGCGATGAAAGCGGTCAGCAGGCCCTTGGAACCAAGGTAGGTGGTGTTGAAACCGCTGGCAGCGTCCGTGGCGATGGTGTCGCTCGAAAGGAGCAAGAAGCCGATGATGGCCGCGCACATGCACGAGATGAAGTTGATCTGGTTGTTCTTGGGCAGATCGCGGTTCTGAGCGTCGGCGAAGTGCTTGGCCGTGGTGGCGGCGCAGGCGATGGCCAGGATGCCCATGGAGTAGTTGTAGCACTTCCACAGGGCGTTGTTGATGTCATCGGGCCAGTAGAAACCCCAGATGTTGGGGACCGAGGCTACCAGGCAGAAGATGGACGAGAAGATGATGATGGGGATGACGGAGATAAAGCCGTCGCGGATCGCCTTGAGGTACTTGTTGCGGGCGATCGCGTTGAAAAAGGGCTGGCCCTTTTCGATGATGGCGATGAGTTGTTCCATGCAAGGCTCCTAAGAGTCGGTGGGTTAGCAACGATGGTAGCTTTTGGCGTTCGGTTGCCAAAATGTTGACGTTGCCATTTTGCGACACAAAAAAAGACGCGAACCGGTGGTTCCTGTGCCTGCGAGCCATCGATTCCTTACGCGTAAACATTTGAGCCGCCCGGTGGCTCTGTGTTTGCACAATGGCAACGTTAACATTTGGTCGACAAAAGCCGTTCGGGGAAGCAAAAATGTCGGTGAACGGTAGGTTTTGGGTGGTGAGCGTATGGTGAGGGAGGCGTTGGATATACTTGAAGGCGTTAAAAATGACTGCGCAGGGTGCCACCAATGGCATCGTTGACATAGAAAGATCGACCTATGGCCGCTGTTAAAAAATCGGTTTCCGTTAAGGATGTGGCGCGTCTCGCGGGCGTCTCGGAGCAGACAGTCTCGCGTACGGTGCACGATTCGCCCAGAGTGCGCCCCGAGACCAAGGAACGCGTGCGTGCCGCCATGCGCGAGCTGGGGTATCGCCCCAATTTTGCCGGTCGATCGCTGCGCCGCGGTAAGTTTAAGACCGTCGGCGTCGCCATGTTCAGCATTACCGGCACCGGTAACCTCGACCGTATGGAGGGCTTTGCCGCCGCGGCCGACAAACATGGCTATGCCATCACCCTCACTAAAGTAGACGGGCATCCGTATACCCTCGAGAGCGCATCGTCGCGCATGAGCGCGCTGCCGGTAGACGGCATGGTCGTGATCATGAACCGCATGCCGGCAGACTTTGGCACCTTTGAACCGCTGCCCGGCATGCAGACGGTGCTCGTTACGATGTTGGAGCACCCGCTCTGTTCAACGGTCGATAACGACCAGTTCGATTGCTCGCGCCAGGTGGTCGAGTACTTGCTGGGGCGGGGGCACAAAACCGTGCACTTTATCTCGTGCCCCGAGCGCTCGCTTTCGGGCATGCGGCGCGAGGAAGGCTGGCGCGAGACATTGCGTGCGCATGGCATTGAGCCACCGCGACTTATCCGTGGCGATTGGACGGCGCAGAGCGGATATGCCGCAGGTCAGGCCCTGGCGGATGATCCGACCTGCACGGCCATTTATGCCTCCAACGATGCCATGGCCTACGGCTGCATCCGTGGGCTCGAGTCGCGCGGGAAGTGCGTACCCCAGGACGTGAGCGTGGTGGGTGTTGACGATAGCCTGGGCGATATCGTGCCCGACCGTCGCCTGACCACGGTGCGCTTTGACAACAAGCGCGTCGGCATGTGGGCGGTGGACAAGATTGCTGGCGCCGAGGGCGTTGAACCCGGTGTGGAGCACATGCTGTTTCCGGGCGTGCTCGTCGAGGGCGATACGGTGCGCGATGTACGCTAGGGCGCAGGTCTGTTTGGGTTGCCGCTAATTGTGTTCGATATTGTTCAGATTGGTTTAAAAACCGTTCACGGGCGAAAAGTGACCGTTCATAGCTTGAAATTACGTTTTGCGCTGTTCTTTTTTGTTTGAATGTTAATGTTTCTGCCATACAGAACGCAGCGCGTATGCCCGGACGCGATGCTCTCCATTGGTTCATATGTGAAAGGAACGCAACATGGCAACCAAAGAAGAAATCTCGATGGTTGGATTCGAGATCGTCGCATACGCAGGTGACGCCCAGACCGATCTGCTTGCAGCGCTCGATGCTGCTCGCGAGGGTGACTTTGAGAAGGCCGAGCAGCTGCACAAGGATGCCAGCGATGCGCTCATCGGTGCCCACGACACGCAGACCAAGCTGCTTTCGCAGGAGGCCGGCGGTGGCGAGATGGAGATGACCTTCATCATGGCCCATGCTCAGGACACTCTCATGACCACCATGATCCTGGAGAAGCAGGCCCGCTTTACCATCGATGCCTACAAGCGCATTGCCGAGCTCGAGGCCAAGCTCGCCTAACGAGCCCTCACAACCAAGTCCCCTTCCAAAAGCTCTGCCGCTACCCGCGGCAGGGCTTTTTTCTGTTCTCCTTCAAGTTGCGGTGAAATAGGGACTGAATAGGGGCCGGCGGGCACAAAACAATCCCTATTCCACCGCAACTCATCCGGAGATAGTCATTGGGGACAGTCTTGGTGCGCTCCGTTCGTCCTCCCGTTCGATTTTTGCTCGGTGGGTATACTTCCTTTCGCATTAAACGCCGGACTGAGGAGGTATCCAAATGCCGGATAACGGGTCAATACAAAAAAGAGGCGCGCACGAGATGGCTCATGGGCGTCCTGTCCAGATAACCGAGCACACGACGGTAACCGAGCTGCAGCCCAGCCTGTCCGATGTCGTGTGCGCAAACAAAAAGCTGCAGATTGGCTTTATCGTTGCGCTCGTGGTGCTGGCGCTGCTGTCGGGCTTTGTGGCTCGTCCGCATTTCGCCGATACCAAAACTTGGGACTCCACCATTGAGGTCATCGACCAAAAGAAAGGCAACGTACTGGCGCTCACGACCTCGTGCGTGGCGCTGTCTGCGGGCATTACCGCGCTGCCGGGTGATACGGGAACGCCGGTTGCCGAGCAGCTCGCGCAGCTTTCAGGCAACCTTGGTATCGTGCTTGCCGTGCTATACCTAGAGAAATATTTGCTCACGATTTTGTGGTCGGTTGGCTTGGGCATCTTAATCCCGTTTGCGTTGGTGCTCTTTGCGGTGTCGCTCGGCATTCACGGGCGCTGGAGCACGAGCACTGTCCTGCGCCGTGTGGCGACACGCGTGCTGGTGGTTGCCCTGATCGGTATGGCGCTTGTGCCCGCGAGCGTATGGGTGTCGCAAAAGGTCGATGAAACGTATCGCGTAAGTATTGAGCAAGCTGAGCAAAAGGCTGCGGACGCTGCGGACGCGGCCGACACCACGGACAAGTCAGCCGAGACCAGCTCAAAATCGAACAAGAAAAAATCCGAGACCACGGCGTCCAAAAACGTGCTCGAGCAGTTGACTGACGGGGCCTCGAGCCTTGTTACGTCGGTGACCAGCGGTGCCAAGCAGATGACCGATGAGATCGTGCATCAGGTGACCGATCTGATCGAAGGCGTCATCGTGATGATCGTGACTTCGTGCGTTATCCCGCTGCTGGTGCTCGTGGCGTTCCTGTGGCTGGGACACGTACTGCTGGGGATCGATATTTCCGGCCCGGCGAACTATTTGACGGGCCGCTTTCTGAGTGCTCCGTCCAAGCACGCCAAATAGGGTGGGCAGTCCGAGTAGCTAAAACAGCTGTATATACCGGGGAATACCGCCGAAGGGCGGCCGAGACACGTTCTTGGCCGCCCTTTTGTTTGTTGAACACATGGTCGCTACGTCCGCGCCCGGCTCAAACGGTCAGCAATCATCCGTGAACGATATTTGTTCAAAAAAGAACAAAGATAAACAAATAGTTGTTGCAGTTACTGTTCGAATGTGTTCAAATAAACATGAACAGTGAAGAACCGCACATTCAGATGCCCGGACCTGAACGCGATTCAACACTTCCAAACAGAAACTACGCACCTGCGTATCTCTCAAGGAGGATGTCATGAGGGTTGTAATCGCTTCCGATGCCGACGGTATGTCGATGAAGGAGTCCATCAAGGAGATGCTCATCGCCGACGGTCACGAGGTCGTCGACTATTCCGAGACCCCTGCCGCGGACTTTGTCGATTCCGCGACCGCCGTTGCCAAGGACCTGCTGGAGCACAAGGATTCCCAGGGCTTCGCATTCGATAAGTACGGCGTCGGCTCCTATATGGCCGCCGTCAAGATCAAGGGCATGGTCGTCGCCAACATTTCCGACGAGCGTTCCGCTTACATGACCCGCGAGCACAACGGCTCGCGCATGGTCACCATGGGCCCGGGCGTTGTGGGCACCGAGGTCGCCAAGAAGATCGCCCGCGAGTTCCTGCGTGCACAGTACGCCGGCGGCCGTCACCAGATCCGTGTCGACATGCTCAACAAGATGGCCTAACGAGAGCCACCGAGAACTCGAACTTCTACCTCAACTTGTGAATTCAGACGAAAGGACGTTCTGATGAAGAAGACCATCGCAATCGGTTGCGACCATATCGTTACGGACGAGAAGATCTATCTGGCCGACCGCCTGGAGCAGGCTGGCCACAAGGTGCTCGACTGCGGCACCTACAGCCACACCCGTACGCACTATCCCATCTATGGCAAGGCCGTGGGCGAGGCTGTTGCCAGCGGCAAGGCCGACTTTGGCGTGGCCCTGTGCGGCACCGGCATCGGCATCACCAACGCCGTCAACAAGGTTCCCGGCGCCCGCTGCGCCCTGGTCCGCGACATGACCTCTGCCCTGTATGCCCGTCGCGAGCTCAACGCCAACATCGTGGGCTTTGGTGGCAAGATCACCGGCGAGTTCCTGATGGCCGATATCATGCTTGCCTTCCTGGAGGAGCCCTACGAGAAGACTCCCGAGCACGACGCCCTGATCGCCAAGATCGACGCCTGCAATAAGGCCGACGCCGAGGCTCAGGCTGACCCGCACTTCTTTGACGAGTTCCTCGAGAAGTGGGACCGCGGCGAGTACCACGACTAAGGGGTTCCGGCGTTCTACCGAACGCCGGACCGGCCGACGCTGCGAAGCCATCTGGCGGGCAATCTGCCGTTCAGCTTCGGCGGCATGACCAGAAGGTCAATGCCGCCTCGCTTCACGGCACCTTGCCTCGCCAGCTGACTTCTCGCTGACGTTGGGGGTACCTGTGGGGTTACCGCTGTTGTTGCGAAGCTTTCTGGTTCAGTAAGCTGCTCCGATAACACGTTTGCTTGCTGAGCTTGTGTGCTTCGCTCTTGGCGGTACTCGGCATTCTGCAGCTTTTCAATTGACGGCTCGCGTTTCTGTAATGGGGCGCGGGCCAGTTTTCTATCAGCCCAATTGGCTTGGCGGGCTTGGCGTGCATTGTTCTTTTGCGTGCGGCGCCGCCTCATTACCTTTGTGCTAAAGGCACGGCGTTCGCAATGGATCGTGCAAGATGATATGTGAAGGAGAAGATTCCCATGGAGTTTGTTCTTGATAACGGTTCTATTCGTGTGGCACTGAGCACGGCTGGCGGATCGTTCACTTCGATTAAAGCCAACGGCCGTGAGTACCTGTGGCAGGGCGACCCGGCGGTGTG
>URYT01000042.1 GCA_900552185.1 uncultured Collinsella sp.
GCACGTGGACCGCAATCGATCTTTCGACGACATCCCGATGGCCGCTGGCAAGCCTGAGGCTTGCTCGCTGCTGCTGATGCTCGTTCGACAGGGTGAGGCTGCCCGCCGCATGTTGCCGATGGCGCCGATCGTCTCGGCCCGTTCGTTTGCCGAGCGTGCCTGGCCGTATATGCTCGCGTGGTCCGACCTGGGGCTTAACGGCAAGGAGCGTATGACGGTCGATTCGCTGGCGCGCGCCGAGGTGCGCCGTTTTGCTGACGAGGATACGAGCGAGCGCGTGCGAAACGAGATGATGGGCGTGCTGGGCGAGCTACTGGGTATTTCGCCCGAGCAGATGGAGGAGCTGCGCTCTGAGGATGGCCAGCGTCGTTTGCATGAGGGTATGAAAAAGTTCGAGGGCGAGGTTCAGGACGCCATCGATAAGATGATGGGCGGTCAGGGCGGTCCGCAGGGTGGGCCCCAGGGTGGTCCGATGCCGCATCCGCCGGTGGATCCGAGGCAGTTCCCCTTTTTCTCGCAGAACTAACTATGGGATAGGATTCGCTCCCAGTCCCGATACTTCAACTAAGCATCTCGGCCCCGTTGTGTTATTCTAGAACAGACGTTCGTGAATGATGCGCGGGGCCTTGTCTTGCGCTGTGCTTGTGGCGAGGGGAGGTCGGCTTGGTCATTTTGGGTATCGACCCCGGTTTGGCCCATACGGGTTGGGGGATTATCGAGGAGCGGCGCGGCGAGGTTCGCTGCCGTGCCTACGGCTGCATCGAGACCAGTGCCGGAAGTCCGCTCGCGGTGCGCCTGTCGCATATCGCCCGCGACCTCAAGGGTGTCGTGGAGCGTTATCGACCCGATACCGCTGCTATCGAGAGCATTTACTTTGGTGCTAACGTTCGCTCGGCAATTCCTACGGCGCATGCCCGCGGGGCTGCACTCGTGGCGCTGTCGGAATGCGCGCTCGAGATTGGCGAATACACGCCCATGCAGATCAAGCAGGCTGTGGTGGGCACCGGCGCCGCGGACAAGCGGCAGGTCGCCTACATGGTACGCACGCTAACGCAGCTCGACCACGACCCGCATCCCGACCATGCCGCCGATGCCCTGGCTTGCGCCATCTGCCACGTAAACCTCAGCCGCACCCGCGCCCTTACCGGTGGCGAGTTCTATCAACAGAGAGGAACCGGATACTGATGATTTCCCAGCTCCACGGAACGCTTGTCGAGGCCACGATGAGCTCTGCTGTCGTCGATGTGTCGGGCGTTGGCTTTGAGCTCGGCATCTCGGGCAGCACTGCGGCCACGTTGCCGACGCCCGGCGGCGAGGTCCGCCTCTACACGCGTATGCAGGTGCGCGAGGACGCCATGACACTTTTCGGTTTTTCCTCAAAGGATGAGCGCACGATGTTCGACCGGCTCGTGTCCGTTTCGGGCGTTGGCCCGCGCCTGGCGCTCGCCGTGCTTTCCACCTATACCGTGGGGCAGCTGTATTCGCTGGTGATGGCCGAGGACGACAAGGGCATGGCCAAGGTACCCGGTGTGGGCAAAAAGACAGCTCAGCGCCTGATCCTGGAACTCAAGAGCACCTTTGCCAAGGATAAGGGCTTTGTGCCGGTCGACGTGATTCCCGGCCAGGTTGCGATGCCGGTTCCCGCCGCCGCTCCTTCGGCGATCGATGATGCCCGTGCGGCGCTCCTTTCCATGGGCTTTAGCCCGCAGGAGACCGATGTTGCCCTGAGCGGGTATGATGGGCAGAATATGCGTGTCGAGGATCTGCTCGGCGCGGCGCTTAAGCGACTCGGAATGGATGCGTGATGTGGGAAGCCGATGACTCTCAGGACCTGTGGGCGGCGCCCGGCAACTCGCCGGCGGCATCCATGGCGCACGGCGAGCGCATGGTGGGCTCGGAGCTGACGGCCGAGGACCTCGATGTCGACCGCACTTTGCGCCCCCAGCGCCTGGACGATTACTGTGGTCAGGAGCACATCAAGCAGAGCCTGCGCGTGTTGATCGAAGCGGCGCAGAGCCGTGGCGAGACGCTCGACCACGTGATCTTCTCGGGTCCTCCGGGCCTGGGCAAGACCACGCTGGCCACCGTTATCGCCAACGAGCTGGGCGCTCAGATCAAGACCACGAGTGGCCCTGCCATCGCGCGCACGGGCGACCTGGCGGCCATCCTTACTAACTTGCAGCCGGGTGATGTGCTGTTTATCGACGAGATCCACCGCCTCAACCGTTCGGTCGAGGAGGTCCTGTACCCCGCGATGGAGGACTTTGCCCTCGATATCGTGATTGGCAAGGGTCCGGCGGCGCGCTCGATTCGCCTGGATATTCCCAAGTTTACGCTGGTAGCGGCAACGACCCGCTCAGGCATGTTGACCGGCCCGTTGCGCGACCGCTTTGGAATTTCGTATCGCCTGGATTACTACACGGTCGAGGAGCTCGCGCAGATTGTGACGCGCTCGGCGACTATCCTGGGCGTGACGATCGACCATCCCAGTGCACTCGAGATCGGCTCGCGTTCGCGCGGCACGCCACGTCTTGCCAACCGCCTGCTCAAGCGCGTGCGCGACTATGCGCAGGTGCGCGGCAACGGTCCCATTGAGCTCGATATCTGCCGTCATGCACTCGAGTTCTTCGAGATCGACGAGCTCGGCCTGGACTGGATGGATATTCGTATCTTGGAGACGCTTGCCAAGACGTTCTCCGGCCGTGCTGTAGGCCTGACGACCCTTGCCAGTGCGGTGGGCGAGGACCCGGGCACGCTCGAGGATGTCTATGAGCCCTATTTGCTGCAGTGCGGGTTGATGATTCGTACGCCGCAGGGCCGTCAGGCAACCCTTCGCACCTTTGAGCACCTGGGGATTGAACCTACCGTTTAGGGCGCTTTGTTTTGGCGGGCTGTTGGGCTATCGCTGGGCATCGGGTAAACATATCGCCGTTCATCGGTTATGGGCGTTTTACTATTGCGCGCCCGTGCTATGCTGAATTGGTCTTTTTCTCATTCGGTAACGAAAGGACCGCCCATGCCCACTGACATCGAAATCGCACGTTCTGTCACGCCACTGCCTATTACCGAGGTGGCCAAGAACGCCGGCGTCGACGTTAAGCACCTTATTCCGTACGGCTTCGACAAGGCTAAGGTCGACTATTCACTGCTCAACGAGCCGACTGATCACCAGGCCAAGCTCGTCCTCGTGACCGCTATCAACCCAACGCCCGCGGGCGAGGGCAAGACCACCACGACCATCGGTCTGGCCGACGGCCTGCGTCGTCGCGGCGTCAAGAGTGCCGTTGCCCTGCGCGAGCCTTCGCTCGGCCCCGTCTTTGGCGTTAAGGGCGGTGCTGCCGGCGGCGGCTGGGCTCAGGTCATCCCCATGGAGGATATCAACCTGCACTTTACCGGCGACTTCCACGCTATCGGTGCCGCCAATAACCTGCTGGCCGCCATGCTTGATAACCACATCCAGCAGGGCAATCAGCTCGGTATTGACGTTAAGCGCATCACTTGGAAGCGCGTCGTCGATATGAACGACCGTCAGCTGCGCCACGTCATCGACGGCATTGGCGGTAAGGCCCAGGGCGTGCCGCGCGAGGACGGCTTCGATATCACCGTTGCCTCCGAGGTCATGGCGATCCTGTGCCTGTCCACGAGCATCAGCGATCTTAAGGAGCGCTTGGGCGAGATCGTTGTCGGCTATAGCTATGCCGGCGAGCCCGTCCGCGCCCGCGACCTTAAGGCCCAGGGAGCTATGGCCGCACTGGTCAAGGATGCGCTCAAGCCCAACCTGGTGCAGACGCTCGAGGGTACGCCCGCGTTTGTCCACGGCGGTCCCTTCGCCAATATCGCCCACGGCTGCAACTCCATCATGGCCACGCGTATGGCTATGCGTTTTGGCGATGTCGCCATTACCGAGGCGGGCTTTGGTGCCGACCTGGGTGCCGAGAAGTTCCTCGACATCAAGTGCCGCATGACGGGCGTTCGTCCCAGCGCTGTTGTGGTCGTCGCCACTGCCCGCGCGCTTAAGTTCAACGGCGGTGTTGCCAAGGGCGACCTCAACGAAGAGAACCTCGAGGCCCTCAAGGCCGGCATGCCCAACCTGCTGCGCCACGTCGACAACATTCAGAATGTCTACGGTCTGCCCTGCGTGGTCGCCATCAACCGCTTCCCGACGGACACCGAGGCCGAGCTTGCGCTCATCGAGTCCGAGTGCCAGAAACTCGGCGTCAACGTTAAGCTTTCCGAGGTCTGGGCCAAGGGCGGCGAGGGCGCGCTCGAGCTTGCCGATGAGGTCATGCGTCTGATTGAGCAGCCGAGCGAGCTCAAGTTTGCCTACGAGGACGGCGCCGATGTTGCCGATGCCCTCGAGGCCGTTGCCACCAAGGTCTACCGCGCCGACGGCGTTGACTTTACGCCGGCCGCCAAGCGCCAGCTCGCCGAGCTGCGCGAGAATGGCTTTGGCAACCTGCCGGTGTGCGTCGCCAAGACGCAGTACAGCTTTAGCGACAACGCCAAGGCCCTGGGCGCTCCCGAGAACTTCCGCATCACCGTGCGTGAGCTCAAGGTTTCTGCCGGCGCCCACTTTGTGGTCGCACTGACTGGAAGCGTTCTGACCATGCCGGGCCTGCCCAAGGTGCCCGCGGCCGAGAATATCGACGTCGACAACGACGGCAACATCACCGGCCTGTTCTAAGCTCGCTGCTCATAGCCGCTTGCCCGCCCCGTCGCGCCTACCAAGGCCCGGCGGGGCTTTTTGATCCTTAGGCCCGCGCATGTCTTGTAGATACCGACGGACTCTGCCCATCATAGGCTTTTGCGCGGGTAGAATGCATGGATAACTTGAGGCTCAAGCGCGACGGAAAGGAATCGTTGCATGGATCAGGACAAGACAACCGTGATGGGCGGCTACGGTTCCGCGCAGGCTGGCGATAGCGCCGATGCGACCCGCGTTGTTCCCAACCCCGGTTATGCCGACCCCACCGCGACGCAGCCTTCTGCCGAGCCCACCCGGGTTATGGGCTATGGCGACACGGCGCAGGATTCTTACGCTGCATCTTCGCAAGGCCCCTATGGCAACGCGGCGGCAGACCCGTTTGATTACGCGCCGCAGGATTCTTATGCTGCCTCGACGCCGAATCCCTATGATGACCTGCCGCAAAATCCCATTCCGCAGCCTCAGCAGACAACGTATATGCCTCGCACGGCGCAGCCTCGCTACGAGTCGCGCGAGCCGTATCGCGAGTACCCCAAGTCGATTCCGCAATATGGCGAGGACGAGGAGAGGAAGCCGTCGCGTTCGTCGAGCGTGATCAAGAAGATCCTCATCGTACTGGCGATCTTCTTTGCGCTGTCGATTGTGTTTGCCATCGTGTCGGGCATGCTCAACAAGCGGGGGAGTTCAACGGCCGATGCCACTGCCGAGCAAACCGAGTCCGCCTCGTCTAGCACCGTCGATCTGAGCGATATCCCGGGGCAGTACTGGTCCAACGCCAAGAAGATCCTCAAGTCGCGCGGCGCCGATCTTTCGAATGCCGTGGTCCTGACTGATGATGGCTCAGCGCCCGTCGTCGATGCCAACTGGGTCGTTACTTCTGCCTACTATAACGACAACGGCAACCTCGAAATTCAACTCACGCACAAGAACAGTTCGGGCAACTCGTCCGACGGCCAAAGCGGTACCGACAGCTCGAGCTCCAATACGCTGGAGGACTTGAGCAACAAGGCGCAGGAGTTGGGAGACAAGGCGCAAGAGCTGGGCGACACCGCTCAGAACCTGGGCGATACTGCGCAGAACTTGGGCGGCATGGCGACGGATGCCTGGAACGCCCTGCAAAACGGCATCTCGGGCGCGCAGGGAAACTAGCGGACGAGCGGAGCGGGGCTACAGCTGCTCGGCCGGACGCTCGGGCGAGCTGAAGCCCGAATCAAACGTGACGACGCATGAGACATCGGGCCGGCGCTCGTGCACGATGCGCGTGACGAGCTCCAGCAGCTCCTCGTCGGATATGTCAAAGCCGTCGGGACGCACCAGGTCAAACGAAACGAACCCGTCGTGCTCGTGCAGATCGTGGATGGAGAGCGCGGAATCGATCTGCATGACGCCGCGCTTGACCCAGCCGCGCAAGTCATCGCCGGTTGTCGCGATGGGGTCGCAGTGCAGCGTGATACCAATGCCCATCTGGCGCTTGATGTCGTGCTCGATGGTGTCCAGAATCTCGTGGTGCTCAAACGCGTCGCCCTCGCCGGGCATCTCCACGTGGGCGCTGGCAAACTGACGACCGGGGCCGTAGTCGTGCACCATGAGGTCGTGTGTGCCCAAGACCTGCGGATAGGACATGATCTTGTCGCGGATTGCCTGGACGAGCTTGGGGTCGGGCGCTTGCCCCAGCAACGGGCTGATGGCGTCGCGCACTAGGCCCATGCCGCTGATGCAGATGAAGATGCCCACACCCAGGCCTGCCCAGCCATCGAGGTCAAAGCCGGTCGTCTGCGAAATAAGCGCCGCCACCAAGACCGAGCCCGAGGTGATGACGTCGTTTTTGGAGTCCTGTGCTGTGGCGATGAGCGTCTCCGAGTCGATGATGTCGCCCAGCGTGCGGTTGAACGCGGCCATCCAGAGCTTTACGAGCATGGACGTAGCCAGTGCCGCAAGGGAAATGAACGTGTAAGCGGTGGGGGAAGGCTTGATGATCTTGGTGACCGACTCGAGGATCAGGTTGATGCCGACGGCGCAAACCAGGACGGCGACGAACAGGCCGGCTAGGTACTCATAGCGGCCGTGGCCATAGGGGTGGCCTTCGTCTGCCGGGCGGCTGGCAAGGCGGAACCCGAGCAGGCTCACGATGTTGCTCGAGGCATCGGAGAGGTTGTTGAAAGCGTCGGCGATGAGGGAGACGGAACCGGCGAGCAGGCCCGCGATGCCCTTGGCCAGGCACAGGGTGATGTTGAGTCCAATGCAGATGAGGCTTGCGGCAAAACCCGCGTTGGTGCGGCAAGACGCATCGACCGGCTCGTCCTCGCTGCCGGGAACAAGCGTATGTCCCAGCCGATTTACAAATAGCATAGCGGTCGTCCTCACAATCATGTTTAAGGGGATAGTGTAGCTCGCGCGGGGGCGCCGTGCACCGATGCTCAGAAAATGCAGCAATAGTCTGTCGGTGCTAACGAGCGAGCCTTCTCGTCTGCCTGGGTGGTCCATTTTGGGCCACATGGGTATGGGCATGTGCCTGCCTGCCCGACATACTTAATGTCGACAGTCCCTGTGCAAAGGAGGACGTTTCCATGGACGAGATGTTTGCCATTAAATGTCAAAACTGCGGCGGCCCTATGTACTCGCACCAGGCTAAGCGCAGCTTTGAGTGCGCCTATTGCGGCACGGTCGTTCCGTGGCAGGCCGATGCGGGGGAGCCCAAGAGCGCCCTGAGCATTCGCCATGCGCCGCTGACGGTTGTCGATGGGCTGCTTAAGCTCACGCATGTGTCGCAACTCGAGCGCCCGGAGGACCCAGACTGGTATTTCTTCAATTCGCACTGGCGCAATCAGTCGGTCCTGGAACATCTGCTGTGGGAGGATCGCGGCACGGCGCAGGAGCTCCAAGAGGCCACGCATGTGAGCATTCCATGCCCCTTCTGCGGAGCGTCCTTTGAGGGCGAGTCAACGCAGCGTGTGTTTGAGTGCCCGTCCTGCGGCAACAAGATCGGCGTTGCCGACCTGCTCAAGCCCGGTACCTTCAGCAAGCGCCTGACTTTGGGCGTTGGCGCGGAGCATGTGCCCGAGCAGGGTATTCCCTGCGAAATCTCGCCGCAGCAGGCACGTGCCAACGCGCTGCAGCTGGTGCGCCAGTATGCGGAAGCCTTTGCCGGGCACGACGTGGAAGATGCGATCCAAAACGACATGATGCTCTTCTATTTCCCCATGGCGCTGGCGGACCTGCGCATGATGGCGTCCTTCCCGGGAAAGGGTCTGAGCAAGGAGACCTTGGTGTACTACGAGCTGCTCGACTGGGCGTATCCGCGGGCAAACTACCTGGACGTTCGCCTTATGGGCATTTTGGAGCCGTGGGACTTTGCCAAGGTGGGCCCGTTCGATCCTGCCATGCAGGAGGGCGACTTCCGCGTTGTCTCCGTCGATGCGTCTACCAAGGACCAGGTGGTCATTGATAAGCTGGCGCTCGACGTTGCGGGCAACGATGCCGAGACCGTACTGGGGCTCAATAAAAAGAGCATCCGCACCTGGGCGCGCAAGGCCCGCAAGCACAAGGACGGCCTAGTTATGGTGCCGGTGTACTTTGTCGACCGTCCGGCAACGGATAGCCGCGACGGGGAGCAGGTGCGCATCGCCGTAAACGGCCAGACGGGCCGCGCGGCCGCGGTGGTGTTTAGCGACAAGCGCGAGACGCATATTGTGGCGCCGCTCAGCCCGAGTCTGCATCTGTCCGGTGAGAGCACCGTGCACGCCACGCCCGTCGAGGTCAAATACGTTAAATCGCCGTTCCTGTACCAGATCGTGCGCCGTGGAGGCGGCGAGCAACCGCGCCAGGTTGCAGCCGCCGTCGAGGGTTCCTACCGAGAGGAGAAGCCCAAACGTCGCGGCCTGCTGGGTGCGCTATTTGGGAAGTAGGGGAGCGCAGCCGGTTGGCGCTGCGATGCGATAGTTAGAGGAACGGGGCAGTCCGCAGAAGTGCGGACTGCCCCGTTTTTGTGTTGCGGGGAAGTACTGGGCACTTCATTAAAGGTCTTCGCACGGACTCGAATTTCAATGTCGTCTAGCGCCTTCGTGCAGGATTCCCGAAGTGACCAAAATGTGGCCATAGAGGCAGTTTTAGCGAACCCCACGGGAGTGACGCGTATGGACAACAACACGCTGCTATTCCAGGACAAAGGTTCGGGTAGGTTTAAAGACGTCAAGATCTACCCTAACCGCATTGAGGTACTCAAGAAGGGCACTTTTGGCGGCAAGCACACCGAGATTGTTTATCTTAAGGACATTACGGGCGTCAATAGAATCAAAGGCCGCGATGTTTTTCTGCGCAATCGTCTGTTGACCGCTTGCGTCTTTAGCCTGAGCAGCCGTGCGAAGGCCCAGGAGTTTGTTAACGCGCTGAACATGGTGATGTAGCCGATAGCGGCGTTCGGGCCAAGGTAAAAATCGGGGGCACAGAACGGTGTTCTGCGCCCCCGATTGAGTCGATGTGTCTAAAAGGCCGGCTTGCCTATTCGCTAGCGCCTTCGCTGTCTTCGCGGTCATTGGCAAGCATTGCTGCGCCGGCAACCGTTGTCGCCATGGCGGCAGCGGCGAGCCCGGCGGCAATGCCGGAGCCGTCGCCCGTGTCGGCGAGTTTTCCGCCCGAGCCCTTGCCCTTGTTGCCCTTACCATTCTTATCAGCGCTGCCTGCGTTGGAGCCCGTGCTGCTGCCGGTGCCGGCGCCGCCTGCACCGCCCGAGGCCGCTACGGTAAAGCTTGCGGCTCCGTCGCTGGCGAGCGTGTAGTTCTGCGCCGCGTTGCCCAAGAGACCGTTCACGCGCACCCAGTACGTTCCTGCGGCAAATGTTTCGCCCTCGGCCATTGCTGTGCCCGGAGCGCCGTTCGCGTCGTGCACAAACTCGAGCTGGGCCGTGCAGGCATCGGTTTCGAGCTTGCCCTCGAGTGATGCCGCAATCTTGGCGCGCACGTCTTCGCCGGCCTTAAGGCCTTCGAGTCCCTCAAAATGGGGCGTCAGCGCGCGTGGATCGATATCGATGGGCACAGAGCCCTGCAGCCCCGTAACGGTCTCGTTGCCCAGGGCGTCGACATCCACGTATTCAATGGCAAACGCATGGCCCGAAGCTGTCGCGTTGAGCGCGTTGCTGCTGTCGGCAAGGCGGAAATGACCCTCGCCAACGGTCTTGCCATCCTGGAATGAGGCATCGCTTAGCGAGTCGCCGTACGTCATGCGCATGCGGGTCGGGAGATAGTACGGGAGATAGTACGAAGCCGTCTGCTTGTGCTCCGTATCGTAATTGCGCTGATAGATGCTCCGGGCCAGCGCCGCATCAACAAAGTCGGATGCGATGATGCCAATGTGCTTGAGGTAATCTGACTTTGTATCCTCGATGCCGCTGGGATTGATGTACGGGCTCTTATACAGATGCTCGTTGACTACTCGTGCCGAGGTAAAAGGATTGCCTCCGTGCGACAAGCCCGTGCAGCTGGTGTAGTTGATAGACCAGCAACGCTCCAGGACTTTCTCCTTGGCCCCGTTATCGTCCTCGACATCTACCTCGTTGCGCGTGCGCCCGGACGTTTCCTTCAGCGCATTATCGACCCAGCTGAGCTTGTCGGTTCCCGTGAGTTTGTACTTGTCCTGGGCGTATACCTTGGTGCAATAGGGCTCTTTGTCGCCTGTTTCCCCCGCGGCTTCAAAGCCCCGCGCGTCTTGGACAAGACACATAGTGGCGCTGTCGGAGTGAGCCTTGATCTTGTCATCCCATTCGGTAAGGTCGAGGCCCCACGTGTGGCCGCTTACACTGTTGCCGGCGAGCCTAAATCGACGCAGCAGAACGATCTTTCCGCGCACCTTGCCCAGCGTGGGGACATGGCTCGACGTATAGAACAGTTTGGGGTTGTCGTCCAAAACCTTGGCGAAAGCAGTCGTAACACTTTCGTCGGTAGCCTCGTCGTTGCCTCGTGATACAAGCATGATGAGCGCTTCTGTCGGGTTTTCGTTCAAAAACGTTTTGAAGTAGCCTATGACATCGGAAAGATGCATAAAGTACGCGTCTTTTTTGAGCAGGTAGTAATCCCCGTGGTCGATACCGGGGTCGTTGCCCTTTCCGAGTCGGATATCAAAATAGCGAATGCCTTCGAGCAACTGCGTGGGAATGTAATCCTGCTGGCATTTTACTTGCGAGGATTGGGGCTCAGTGTCGTTGTCCACGCTGCAGGTGCCCGAATCGTGCGTACCTGGGATGCTCAGCTCGTCGAGGAACTTGTTGTCGTCGACGTATTTCATCCAACATGGCCCATCGACGTAGCTGCTGTACGTGATCCAGTCGAGGCTGCTAACCGTGGCATCGTTCTTTTTCATGTCGTAACCGATAAGTTCGAGCTCCCACGGAATGCTCTTACTCTTATGGCAGATCTTATTGTTGTCCTGGTCTTCGCCGTTCGATTCTATTGCCAGGTACTTAATGTCTTTTTTCTCGGTTTCTTTCTCGACCGTGCGGTCTCGGATGATATAGGTTCCGTTTGATTGACGCTCGAACGCAAAAGCGCGGCTGGGCTTGTTGTCATACTCGCCGCCCCATACGTGGATGACCTTTCCATCTTTGTCAGAGTCGTCGTCGACCGACCAAATGCTGTAGCCCGTCTTTTTATGCTCTTCGAAATTGAGCAAGGTGCGGATAGCATACCAGTTTGTATCGTCATTCTTGGTCGTTACGTTCTCAAGGATGAGCTTGCTGGACGTGCCGTCGTTAAACAGGTGGCAGACGTTGCCGCGAACGTTGCCGTCTTGGTTGACGCTCGCGGTGCGAAAATAGCCCGCGGGGCGAAGGCGAATGACGAAATTGTCGAGGCTGTCCGACGGTGCGGGTGTGTTGTCTGCAAATGCCGCTCGCAGGGGAATGCCCGGCGCTGCGGTTTCGGGCAGGCTTGCAAGTGGTGACAACGCCGCAAGCCCTAGGCCCAGCGTAAACGCTCGGCGGCTGATGGCATGGTGTTCGGTCATAACTTCTCCATTCGCAGAGTGCGGTTATGCGATAGTTTTGGTCACTATACTGCCCAGATGTTTAAAGATGCTGGTTTAATTGTCTGCGCGGCGCAATAAATCGGTGGGCGGACGTGTTGGGGTGTTTGTCGTTTTCGTACTGTTGCCACATTTGGGGCGGTTCCGGCGTCCGGCATCCTCGCGTTCGTCGGCTACAGGCATAAGAAAGGGAGGGTCGGTTTACCGGCCCTCCCTGGGTACGAAGCGCTGGGGTACCGTCGCTTGTTTGCGCTGCGACCGTGTTTCCCGTTGCGCTCGCCAGTCGCTTAGCGCTTGATCTCGATATCGTCGAGCTTGACGTCCATGGCCTCGGTCTTGGCCTCGGCGATGTCGTCGGCAAATTCCAGAGACTTCATCATGGTCTCGACGGCGTCCTTGTGCTCCTCGACGTTGTCGATACGCACATACACACTGCCGCCGTCAACGTCGGTGAAGTATTCGGTCGTTACGCCGCCCGAGTGTGTATAGGAAGCGTTGCGCCAAGTCTTGCCGTTGTACTTGACGGGGTCATTCTCGGTCCACTCAAAGCTGGCATTCCACTTTGCCTCGTAGTCGAACAGCTCGTCGGCGTTCTTGTCAGGATCGAAGACGGGGATGAAGCGATCGCTGGCGTGCTCGCTCTCGGTGAACTTAAACTGGGCCCTGTCGGCAGTGTCGCCTGCGACGTCGGTGATCTCGACGCCCTCGGGGACCTCGACCTTAAACCAAATGAAGTCGGTCCTCATATCCACGGCTGGCTTTTCTGCTCCGCCGCCACCGCCACTGCCGGTAGCGCCGCCGCTTCCGTCACAGCCCACCAGGGCAACCGCGGCAAAGAGACTGATGCAGAGGGTGAGAATCGCAAAGGCCTTCTTTTTCATGGTCGTGTCCTCCTCGATCTGTAACCGCCCATGGATTACCTGCCTTTACTGTACGCGCGAGCGGCTCGCTCGGGTGGGCCATGTGTCCCATTCTGAGGGCCGGATTTGCGCCGTTAAGTGGCAATATGTTCGGGCGCAAAAGAGGGGAGGGCCGATGCTGTCGGCCCTCCCCGGGGTGAGGTGCCCGTTGTTTTAAAGGGGCGCGTGTACGCGGGCGTTGCCCCAACAGGTTCCTTGTTTATAGATATGCCCCAGTTTGTGACGTCCGAAAGTCCCGAAAGGCGGGCCATGTTTCCCATGTTTGCGGTGCCGACGCCTATCGTTCGTCATAGAAATCTGCGATGGCCAGGTGCGCTGACGCTTATGTACTTATGGGCTAGACTTAGCACCATTATGTGATCGATGCGGTCGGTCGGCGGTTTCCACCCGACCGATGTATATGACTTGAAGGTGCATGCGTATGAGCCAAGAGATGATGGACAAGACCTGCCGCGGGTTTGCCGAGGCGCTTGCCGCGCGCGAGCC
>URYT01000043.1 GCA_900552185.1 uncultured Collinsella sp.
GGACTGTAGAGCAGGAAACTTTATCCGCGGACACCGCCGGGAATAGCAAAAGGGCGACCCCTGTACGGAATCGCCCTTGTTGAGCTGCTTATGTTTAGCTGTTACTCGGCGTCGTGGTGACGGCGGGGCTTGCGGCCTCCGTTATCGCCGGGACGGCGCGGACGGTCGCTGCGCTCGGAGCGCTCGCGACGCGGACGCTCACGGCGCTGGAAGTGCTCGCCGTCGCCCTCAGAGGCACCCTCGGCGCGAGCCGGGGCCTCGGGCTTGTCAAGACGATCGAGCGAGATCTTGCCGCGATCGTCGACCTCGATGACGACGACCTTGACCTCGTCGCCGACGTTGAGGACGTCCTCGACCTTCTCCACGCGGCCCTTGGCGACGCGGGAGATGTGCAGCAGGCCATCCTTGCCGGGCAGCAGGTTCACGAAGGCGCCGAAGGGCTGGATGGAGACCACTCGACCGGTGTACTCCTCGCCCGGCTCGGGAACCTTAATGATGAGCTTGATGCGCTCGACAGCCTGATCGACGGACTCGCCGGTGCCGCCGACAAAGACGGTGCCGTCCTCCTGGATGTCGACCGAAGCGCCGGTCTCATCCTGGATACCACGGATGACCTTACCGCCGGAACCGATGACGTCGCGGATCTTGTCGGTCGGAACCTGGATGGAGACGATACGCGGAGCTGTGCTGCGTGTGGTGTGGCGCGGCTCGGGGATCACATCGAGCATCTTCTGCAGAATGAAGGCACGACCCTCCTTGGCCTGCTGCAGGGCGCGGGCCAGGATGTCGAAGGTGAGCCCAGTGGCCTTGTTGTCCATCTGCAGGGCGGTGATGCCCTCGGTGGTTCCGGTGACCTTAAAGTCCATGTCGCCCAGGAAGTCCTCGAGACCCTGGATGTCGGACAGGACCACGGTCTTGCCCTCCTCCTGGATCAGGCCCATGGCGATACCGGAGACCGGGCGCTTAATGGGCACGCCGCCGTCCATAAGGGCGAGCGTGGAGCCGCAGGTCGAAGCCATCGAAGAGGAGCCATTGGACTCCATGACCTCGGAGACGACGCGGATGGCGTAGGGGAACTCGTTCTCGTCGGGAAGCACCGGAAGCAGAGCGCGTTCAGCCAGGTTGCCGTGACCGATCTCGCGGCGCTTGGGGCTGCCCATGCGGCCGGTCTCGCCGGTGCAGAACGGCGGGAAGTTGTAGTGGTGCATGTAGCGCTTGCCCTCGGTGGGCTCGATGGTGTCCAAGCGCTGGCCCTCGTTGAGCATGCCGAGCGACAGGACGGAAAGCACCTGGGTCTGCCCACGCTGGAACAGGCCGGAGCCGTGAACGAGCGGCAGGTAGTTGTCCTTCACCATGATGGGACGGATCTCGTCGGCGGCACGGCCGTCGACGCGCTCGCCGGTCTCGACGACCATGGTGCGCATGGCCTTCTTCTCGAGCTTCTTGAGCACCACGGGGATCTCGCGCTCCCAAGCGGCCTGCTCCTCCTCGGTGAACTCGGCGCGGATGGACTCCTTCAGAGCCTCGACCTTACCGATACGGGAGAGCTTGTCGGCGTCGCGAAGGGCGGCAGCCATCTCGTCGTAGTGGGCGAAGATGCGCTCCTGGACCTCCTCGACGGGCTGGTCGAGCGGGTACTCCTTCTTGACGATGGGGCCGTTAACCTGCTCCCACTCGGCGACGAACTCGTCCTGAGCCTGGCAGAAAGCAGCAAGGGCCTCCTGGCCAAACTTCATCGCGGCGAGCATGTCGTCCTCGGAGATCTCCTCGGCGCCGGCCTCGACCATCGAGATGAAGTCGGCGGATCCGCCCAGCTCCAGGTCCAGATCGGAGTTCTCGCGCTCCTCGTAGGTGGGGTTGACGATAAACTCGCCGGTCTCCACGTTACGGCCGATGCGCACGCAGGCAAGCGGGCCCTCGAAGGGCACGCCGCCGAGCGTCATGGCCAGGGAGGCACCCATGACGTTGATGACGTCGAAGGGGTTGACCTGGTCGGCGACGAGCGAGGTAGCGACAATGTGTACCTCGTTGCGGAAGCCGTCCGGGAAGCTCGGGCGAATCGGACGGTCGATCATGCGCGCGGTGAGCGTGGCCTTCTCGCTGGGACGGCCCTCACGCTTGAGGTAGCCACCCGGGATGCGGCCGGCAGCGTACATCTTCTCGTTGAAGTCGACGGTCAGCGGGAAGAAGTCATAGTTCTTGCGCTCCTTGGAGACGACCACGGTATCGAGCATCGTGGTGTCGCCCTGCTTGACCAGACAGGCGCCAGTGGCCTGCTTGGCAAGCTCGCCGGACTCAAAGGTGTAGGTCTTGCCGTACAGCTCAAAGGTCTTGGATACGAGTGTCATTGTTCTCCTTTACCCCACAGGCCCCTTGCCTGCGGGCTTCTCATGTGACGCGGGCCCCCTGCCCCCGCCACGCTTCAGAGCGTGATTGTTCACGCCCTTACACAAAAAGAGCGTCCCGCATGCAGGACGCTCTTAGCATGTACAAGTCCGCTACTGAATATTGTCGCGAATGCCCAGAGCCTTGATGAGCTCACGGTACTCGACGATGTCGTTCTTCTTGATGTAGGAGAGAAGACGACGACGACGACCGACGAGCATGAGCAGGCCACGACGGGTGTGGAAGTCCTTCTGGTGGGACTTCATGTGCTCGGTCAGCTCCTTGATGCGCTCGGACAGGATGGCGACCTGAACCTTGGGGTTGCCGGTGTCGACCGGGGTGTTACCGAACTGGGCAGTCAGCTCCGCCTTGCGCTCTTTGGAAACAGTCATTGTTTCACCTTTCGTTTTGCGTCGCCATCGGGCGACTCGATTCGCCTCGGACTGGGAAGCCGCCGGTGGAGCGAGCAACCAAGGTCGAGGTACTAACAGGCCGATATGTTACCACAAGCAGCCCGCCCCTGCGCATCATCACCGACCCAACATGAATTCCATCGCACGGAGGCGCTGATCGGTGTGCGTGGCGGCCCAAACATGCGAAAGCCCGAGCAAGAATGCCGCCGTATGCGGGTCGATTCGCTCGGCCATGAGCGCATCGAAGGTCATGGACATGAGGGCGCGCAGCCATGCGACCTCACCGGTCGACACCAACTCGGCACCCGGAACGCTCGACGCGCACGAGCCGCACATGAGCCCGCCGGCCTGGGGCGAAAAATACGACAGCATGGGGTCTCCGCACAGCACGCAGGCCGAAAAATCGGGTCGGTAGCCAACGTGCGACAGCAGCTTAAAGACAAAGGCCGCCACGAGCAGATCCATATGCGCTGTGTCGAGCCCGCTGCCCACCAGGGCAAGCGCTCGCTGCGTTATGGCAAAGGTAAACGGGTCCTCGGCGTCCTCGAACGAGCACACGCGCGCGACCTCGGCGATCGCGCTTGCGGCGCAGGTCGTCTCGTAATCGGGCGCAGCGCCGAGCGGCGCTTCCATAAGCTCGGCCTGGGAAACCACGTCGAGCGACCGCCCATGCGCGAGCAGCATGTCGACGGTACAGAACAGCTCACAGCGCGCAGCCAGGCGCCCACCGGGTTTACGGGCACCCTTTGCCACGGCACGAACCTGCCGACCTCGCTCATCAAGCATCGTCAAGATCAGATCGGTCTCCTTGAGCTTGGTCTTATCGAGGACGAGTACCTTTGTGCGATATGTCCGTGAGCCTGCCATGAGCGCTGCGCGCCCTTAGTCCTCGGCGCTATACCCAAAGCGGCGAATCTGGGCCTCGTCGTCACGCCAGCCGGCCTTGACCTTCACGTCCAGCTCCAAAAAGACCTGCGTGCCAAAGATGCGCTCAAGATCGCGACGGGCATCGATACCGATATGCTTGATCATCTCGCCGCCCTTGCCGATGATGATGCCCTTTTGGCCCTCGCGCTCGACGTAAATGGTGGCGTGCACGCGCAGTACCTTCTTGGTCTGCTCGAGCGCATCGCAGATCACGCCCACGGAGTGCGGGATCTCATCACGGGTGCGGCGCAAGACCTTCTCGCGCACAAACTCGGCAACGAGCGTCTCATCGGAAGCGTCGGTACCCATGTCCTCGGGGAACCAACGCGGACCCTCGGGCAAAAAGTGCGCAACGGTCTCGATGAAGGCATCGACGTTGAAGTTCTTGACCGACGACGTAACGATCTCGTCGTCATACTCCATGAGCTCGTGGGCGGCCTTGAGCTGTTCCATAACCTGGGCGGGATCGGCCTCATCGGCCTTGGTGAGCACCAGGACCTTCTTGCAACGGGCGCATCTGACGCGCTCGGCAACCCAAGCGTCTCCCCTGCCAATCGGCTTGGTGGCATCAATCAAAAACGCGACGACATCGACATCGTTCAGCTCGAACAACGCGCTCTTGTTGAGCTCGGATCCCAGACCGTCCTTGGGCTTATGAATACCCGGGGTATCGACAAAGACCAGCTGGTAGCCGGGACGGTTGACGACGGCGCGCATGCGGCGGCGGGTCGTCTGGGCCACCGGTGAGGTGATGGCGACCTTCTTGCCATAGCAGGCATTAAGCAGCGTGGACTTGCCGGCGTTGGGGCGTCCGACCAGGGCCACGAAGCCACTGCGAAAACCAGGCTCAACGTCGCCAAAGCCCGCGAGGTTGTCGTCCTCGTCGCACAGGGCGTCGAGCTCCTCATCGCTCATGCCCTCAAACGGATCGAACTCCTCGACATCCTCGAGCCCCTCGGTATCCACCGCGTCCAAAGTCTCGTCGTCCAGGATCTCATCGGTAGGCTGCATATTGTCGGACATGGGAATCCCTTTCTAAATAAAGCCGAGCGCGTGGGCAAATACCAGCACGCCCACAATCGCGGCGGTGATGGAAAGAATGTATACAGAGGCGGCGGCGATGTCCTTCGCGCGCTTGGCCAGTGGATGCAGCTCCTGGGTCGCGAGGTCGACAATCGCCTCCATGGCGGTATTGCACAGCTCGCCGTGAATCACCAGGCCACAACAGATGATAATCGTGGCCCACTCGGCAATGTCGAGGCCCACGATACAGCCGGCAATGACGGTGCACACGCCCGCCACGAGCATGACCTTAATGTTGCGCTCGGTCTTGACGGCGGTAACGAAGCCCTCCATGGCGTAGGAAAACGACTTTAAGAAGGACGGATGGTCCTTGTTCGATCCGGGAATCATAGACGGCTCCTAGTCGTGGGCGTGGTTGGTGATGGGGCCGACGTGGACTAGCTTGGGGTCCTCGCCGCGCTCGAGCGCCAGATCGCGCAGGATGGCGTCCTCGCGGGCCTCCATGACCTCGGCCTCGTCGTCCTCGATATGGTCATAGCCCAGCAGGTGCAGCATGCCGTGTACGAGCATCAGACGGCACTCGTCAGCGGGGCTATTGCCAAAACCGGGGGCCTGACGGGCAATAACCTGCGGGGCCAAGATGATATCGCCGAGCTCGAGCGTCTCATCGGCGGGAATATCATCGTCAAAGGCCGAATCGCACTCAAACGAGAGCACATCGGTGGTGCGGTCGATACCGCGCCACTCGTGGTTGAGCTCGTGCATCTCGTCCTCGTCGACATACGAAAGGGAAATCTCGACTTCACGCTCAACGCCCTCGGCGGCAAGCACAACCTCGCAGATGTGCTCCACCTCCTGGGCATCGAGCAGCGTATCGAGCTCGGCATCGTTGCTGATCAATACACTCAACGGGACTCCTTTCGGTCGCGCGGGCGCTGCTCGCGCACGTCATCATAAGCATCATATGCCTCGACGATACGTCCCACCAAGGCATGGCGCACCACGTCGGCGCGCTCCAGGTGCGAAAATGCGACATCGTCGACACGGCCCAAAATCTTCTCGACATCGGCCAAACCACCACGACGACCCACCAGGTCGCGCTGACTCAGGTCGCCGGTAATCACAAACTTGGAGTTGAAGCCCAGGCGCGTCAGGAACATCTTCATCTGCTCGGGCGTGGTATTTTGCGCCTCGTCGAGCACCACGAAAGCATCGCTCAGCGTGCGGCCGCGCATGTAGGCAAGCGGGGCGATCTCGATCACGCCGCGCTCCATAAGCTCATCGGTGCGCTCGCGATCCATCATGTCAAAAAGGGCGTCGTAAAGCGGACGCATGTAGGGATCGATCTTTTCCTCGAGGGTGCCGGGCAAAAAGCCCAGATTCTCCCCCGCCTCGACAACCGGACGCGTCAAGATCAGACGGCCCACCTCGTGACGCTTGAGCGCGGCAACGGCGAGCGCCATGGCCAGATAGGTCTTACCGGTGCCGGCAGGACCCAGGCCAAACGTGATGGTATGCGTGCGGATGGCATCCACATAGCGCTTTTGGCCGAGCGTCTTGGGGCGAATGACGCGGCCGCGATACGAAAGCAGCACGTCATCGCGAAGCGACGTAGCCTCGTGCTCACCGTCGCGCAAGACGGCCAGGCAGCGAGAGACATCGTCGGCAGACAGCGTGCGCCCGGCGGCCGCCTCGCGAAAAGCGTGCTCGAAAAAGCGCGCCACGAGTTCGACCTCGTCCGGGTCGCCGCTCACGGAGATGCTATCGCCACGGGCGACCACATGAGCGCGAACCAAACTCTCGAGCGCACGAAGGACGCCGTCGCCGGCGCCCAAAACGCGCGAGGGATCAATCCCCTCGGGAACGGTAAGTCTAATCTTCGAGGCTTCCATGAACCTCCCTGCGTGCATGGACCAAGCCGGAATCATCGACTCCGATGATAGCAACATCGAGCAGGCACGGGGCTGTAAGTCCACAGGTATCGTCAAGACGGGCATGATGGAACGAGCCGAGCGTCAGGTTGTCACCATACTCGAGCACGGCACGCTCGACCGTGCCCACGCGACGACGAGCGTCGGCAATGGCGAGCTCCTGTGCGGCGGCCCGCATACGGCGGCTGCGCTCGGCCATAACCTCGGGTGGCACCTGGTCGGGCATGTCGGCAGCAAGGGTACCGGGACGCTTGCTGTAGCGGAACACGTGCATACGCGAGAAACCCACACGGCGGCACAGCGCCAGCGACTCCTCGAACTCCTCGTCCGTCTCACCAGGAAAACCGACGATGACATCGCACGAAAGGGACGCCTGGGGCAAGTTGGCGCGAATCATACGCACCGTGTCCTCAAAGGCCTCGGCGCTATAGGGACGGCCCATGCGATACAGGGTCGCAGTGCAGCCGGACTGCACGGGCAGGTGCAAAAACGGGGCGATACGCTGCGGATAGCGCGCCATAACCTTAAGCAGGCGCTCGGAGATATCCATAGGCTCGACCGAGGAAATGCGCACATGCGGAATAGACGTGCGCTCCATGATGGCCTCGAGCAGCTCATCGATTTCGACGTGCTCGTCGGTCGCGCTCTTGCCATCGTAGGCACCCAGGTTCACACCGGTCAGCACCACCTCGGGCACGCCGGCCTCCTGGGCCTCGCGAACTTGCTCGAGCACGGACTCGACGGGCACGGAGCGCTCGGGGCCGCGTGCCTTCCACACAATGCAATAGGTGCAGCGATGGTTGCAGCCGTCCTGAATCTTCACGCCCAGGCGAGAGCGACCGAGCGCATCGACCACCTCGCCATCGCTGCAGGCGGGAACGCTATCGGATTCGACACCCAGCACCTCGCAGACGCGCTCGGCGACGTCAATCTTGGACGGCTCGGCGATCACGCGATCGGAGAGCTCCAGCAACTCCTCGGGATGCAGGTTGACGACGCAGCCGGTTACGACCACGTAAGGCTCGCCCGGATAGGCCAGCGCATGACGGACGGCCTTACGGGTCTTGGCCTCGGCCTCGCCCGTAACGGCACAGGTGTTAATGACGATCAGATCGGCATCCTGGGGCTCCACAATAGCAAATCCCAGGCGCATAAGATCGGCAGTAATACGGTCAGACTCAACCCGGTTGACGCGGCAGCCGAGGTTGACGACGGAAATATGGGGTGCGAGCACGCGGGCTCCTTAATCGAGGATATCGTCGAGGGCACTCTTGATACGGTCGGTCACCGACTTCTTACCGGAAGCGACGTCATCGCCCATCTCATCGGCAAAAGCACGGAGCAGCTCGCGTTGCTTATTGGAAAGATTGGTGGGAACGACCACGCGCAGTTGCACGATCAGGCGGCCACGCGAACCGCCACCGCCAATGCGCGGCATGCCGTAATTATTGACGCTCACGGTGTCGCCGTACTGGGCGCCGGCGGGAACCGTCACCTTAACGACCTCGTCGGGCATAATGCCTTCGACCTCGATCTCGCAGCCGAGCGCAGCCTGCGCAATCGAGATATCGCTCACCAGGTACAGGTCGTCACCGTTGCGCTTAAAGCGCTCATGGTCGGCAACGCGCACGTTGACAATCAGGTCGCCCGAGGGCTCGCCGCGAAGGCCAGCCTCGCCAAAGCCGCTCACGCGCAGCTGGCGACCGGTCGAAACGCCGGCGGGAATATCGATGTCGATCTTTTCGTGCGAAGGCGTGCGGCCCTGACCGTCGCAGGTCTCGCAGGGATGGTCGATAACCGTGCCCTCGCCGTGGCAGTCAGGGCAAGGCGAAGAGGACTGAACCTGGCCCAGGAACGAGCGCTGGACCGTCGTGACATAGCCTGTGCCGTGGCAGCGGCTGCACTGCTTTTCCTGTGCACCCTCGGCCCTACCGGTGCCGTTGCAATCCTCGCAGGGGGCAAGGCGGTCATAGCTGATCGTCTTTTTGCAACCGAGTGCCGCCTCCTCAAGGGTCACCGAAAGGGAGATAGCCATATCGCGGCCGCGACGACGCTCACGGCGATTTCGGGCGCCACCGCCGGCACCGCCGCCAAAGAACGACGAGAAGAGGTCGTCCATGCCCATGCCGCCAAAGATATCGTTAATGTCGACATAGCCGGAGCCACCGGGGCCGTCCGCGGTGCCGTAACGGTCGTAGTTAGCACGCTTCTGCTCGTCGGAAAGAACGGAATAGGCCTCGTTGAGCTCTTTGAACTTGGCCTCGGCCTCGGGGTCGTCCGAAACATCCGGATGTACGGTACGGGCCTTCTTTAGAAACGCACGCTTAATCGTCCGCGCGTCGGCATCCCTGTCGACGCCAAGCACCTCGTAGTAATCCCTATTTTCCGACACGACCGAATCCTTCCGACTTTCATTATTGTCACAGTGCGTCCTATACCCAAGCTGGGCCGACCGCAAACAGAGGGTTTGATGTTATTGCATTTGGTACGGCGAAAGCATGGCCCGTTGCGAGCAGCTTGCGAACCAAACCGACACGAGCGCGAACATGAAGCCATTGGCAAAACCGTTGGCAAACTGCATCGCACCGCGCTTCCACCACAGCAGGCTGCGATGAAGCACACCGTCCGAAAGCACCATGAACAGGCCCATGGTAAACGGAATAAAGCACATCACGGCAAAGGCCGAGAACACACCCGAGATGGCCGAGAGTACCAAAAACGGCGCTACGATGCCCATCAGGTAAAAACCGGTACGAGCTTTGCCTTCCAAGCGCTCGGCTTCAACATGGGCGCGGCCGACCAGGTCGCCGCCCGCGGCACCGTTGGTGCCAGCATGACCCATGCCGCCAATGCGGACCTCGTCGCCATCGTGCGTGCCGGCAGGAAACTCAATCGTCTGCTCGGAGGTTACGCGAGTACGACCGCTGCCACCGCAATCAGGGCAGGGATCGGCCACGACCTTACCGGACCCGCCGCACTCGGGGCAGACCGACTGGAACGTGCCTGCACCAAACAGGAAGGACAGGTCGACGTCGATGTGGCCGCGACCACCGCAGCTCGGGCAGGTATGGGCATGCTCAGACGAAACGGAGCCCGAGCCACCGCAATGACCGCAGGTATCGAAGCGCGTGTAGCGGACGGTCTTGCGGGCACCGCCCTTGGCCTCCTTGGCGTCGAGCTTAATATCGACGACCACGTTGGCGCCGTTCTCGGGATTATAGGCAGCCTGCCCGCGACGCGGCTGGCCCCAGGCTCCACCAAAGGGAAAACCACCCTCAAAAGGATTGCCGTACCCGGCGCCGCCGGCATAGCCGCCACCGTAGGGCGAGGCCGAAGGTGCACCCGCAAAGGGATTGCCAGAGCGCATAGCGTCGTAGCGCGCACGTTTTTGCTCATCCGAAAGCACGGCGTAGGCCTCGGAAACCTCTTTAAACTTTTCCTCGGCATCCGGCTCTTTGTTGACGTCCGGATGGAGCTTGCGGGCCTTTTGCTGAAAGGCCTTTTGAATATCACGCGAGGTGGCGTCCTTGGAGACACCCAGAATCTCGTAGTAATCTTTTTCGTTCATCGTCGCCATGCGCGGCAACCTCCTGCTAACAGCAGCGTATATATTCCGGTAATTCTACCCGAGCGGCCTAAGCTAGATCCCAAAACAGCTCGAACAGAACATTTCCATCGAGCCAGCCCAAGTGGGTGGGCGCCAGACGAGCTCGAACATGGCCCGCGACGACATCTGCCGAAGTGAAGGGTCCCCCATGGACCTCGAGCGTCTCGGGCACCCAAGTGGCAAGACCCAATTCGAGCGCGCGATCGCAAGCGGCTGTCAGCCCATCGGCCGGGATGACACGAGCCGCGCGAACCAACAGGTCGGACGCGACACCGCGCGTCATGCGACA
Organism: uncultured Collinsella sp.; assembly: GCA_900552185.1. GTDB lineage: Bacteria > Actinomycetota > Coriobacteriia > Coriobacteriales > Coriobacteriaceae > Collinsella. The sequence continues at coordinate 10,576 of URYT01000043.1, forward strand.
AGCGAGCATCAGGTCTTCAGCCGCAGCCTCACGCTGCGACAGATATTCGGTCTCGAACGCCGTCGCGTCATCGTAACGTTGCACCAGACGCACGCGGTACGCATCGCCTCGAGAAGAAACACCGGGAAACAAACCTGCAAGACGGTCGAAATCCTCGGCGTCGAGCATGCCCGCGGCAGAACGACCCAGGCCCAGGTAGCCCCGTCCGGTCCAGTAGGCAATGTTATGGGCGCACTCATGGCCGTCGAGCGCATAGCTTGCCACCTCATAGGGGTGATAACCGGCCGCACCCAGACGCTCACGCGCCACATCCATGCACGAAGCTTGAAAATCCTCATCAGGCTCGAGCAACTCGTCGCGGCACGCCATGCGATAAAGGGGCGTCCCCTCCTCAAGCGTGAGCGGGTAGACCGACACATGATGCGGAGCCGCCGCCAGCACGCCATCGAGCGTGCGCTTCCAACTCGCTGCGGTCTGCCCGGGAAGTCCGCACATAAGGTCGCACGACACGTCAAGCCCAGCGTTCTTGACCGTCGCGATGGCGGCGAGCGCCCGATCGGCATCGTGAATACGGCCGATGGCGGTAAGTTCGGTGTTATCGAGCGTTTGCACGCCCAGAGAGACGCGTGTGACACCAACCTTGGCAAGCGCAGCGGCAAGCTCGGCGGTCAGCGACTCAGGATTGGCCTCGCAGGTAAACTCAACAGGGGCGCACGACGCACGAATACGCCGCGCCAGCTCCACCAAGCGCTCCCCCGCCAGCGACGGCGTACCGCCGCCAACATAGACGGTGCGGATCTGGTCAAGGGCCCCAGCTTTGCCAAAAGCATCGAGGCGCGCGTACAACTGCTCAAAATAGGCATCGAGCGCAGCGCTCAGGTCGCACGGAGCAAAACTGCGCGAGTCAAAGTCGCAGTACCGGCACTTTTGAGCGCAAAACGGCACGTGCACGTACAGCGCGGTAACGGCCACCCTTAAGCCTCCAGCGGATGAGGGGGCACCGATTCGCCGGCGGCAAGTGCGGCCTCGCAGGCCACCACATCGCGCTCGATCTCATCGACCAGCACCATAAACTCCTCGTATGTGGAACAGCGCACCACATGGGCACGCCAAGCGGCGGCATGGGGCATGCCTTTTAAGTACCAGCTTGCGTACGTGCGGGCACGCGACATGAGCGGCAGAAGCTCGTGCGTCAGCGTTAGGTGTTCACGCAGGGCGTCCAGGCGCTCGACGGAGCTGCGCGCCGGCACCGGTATGCCATCGAGCGCAAGGGCGCGAGCATCACCGAACACCCAGGGATTACCGTAGATGCCGCGCGCGATAAACACCGCGCTGGCACCAGAACTGCGCAGATGCTCCGCGGCATCCTCGGCGCAGAACACATCGCCCGAACCAATCACGGGAATCTCGACAGCATCTGCGACCTCATCGACGACAGACCAATCGGCCTGCCCCGTATAGAGCTGCGTGGCACAACGACCGTGCACGGCAACTGCGGAGGCGCCCGCCCCTTCGAGCATCTGGGCAAACGTTGCGGCATTACGGTCCTCGGCGTAAAAGCCCTTGCGGATCTTTACGGTCACGGGCACGTGAGCCGCGCCCACCGTGGCCTCGACGATCTTCTCGGCCAAATCGGGCGTGCGCATAAGGGCCGAGCCCTCGCCCTTGGTGACAACCTTGCGGGCAGGACAGGCCATGTTGATGTCGATGAGCGACAGGCGATCGCCAACGCGCTCCTCGACGGCGGCGACGGCGCTCGCAAACTGATCGGGCTTGGAGCCAAAGAGCTGCACGCAAATCTGCTGCTCCTCGTCGGCCGGTAGCACCAGGCGCCAGGTCTTGTTGCTGGCATAGGCAAGGCCCGCCACGCTCACCATCTCGCTGTAGGCAAGGTTGGCACCGCGGCGGCGGCACATGATGCGGTAGGCAGGGTCGGT
>URYT01000044.1 GCA_900552185.1 uncultured Collinsella sp.
CTGCATCGCCACGGTGTTGCGCAACAACCTACGCTACGACAACTACGAGATCCTGGAGAACGACTACGGCATCTCGCTGCGTGAGCTTGTCGCCTTTGCCGATGCCACCTACACCGCCGGTGAGTCCATCACCCCGCTGATCAAGGCCATCAACGTGCTGCTCTTTAAGCTCGAGGGCCAGATTATCCAGCGCCACCCCGAGTTCGATATGACCGACCGCCTGTTACTCGACAAGATCGACCACGACACCGGCACGGTCACGCTCGCCGACGGCAGCGTGTGGCCGCTCACGACCAACGACTTCCCCACCGTCGACCCGGCGGACCCCTATACGCTCACGTCTCAGGAGCAGCACATCATCGACAAGCTCGTGTCCGAGTTTGTCACCGCCGATCACCTGCATCGCCATATCGATTTCCTCTATTCCCACGGCTCGATGTACAAGGTCGCCAACGGCAACCTGCTCTTCCATGGCTGCGTGCCGCTCAACGAGGACGGCACCTTTAGCAGCATGAACTGCCTGGGCACCTGGCACGCTGGCCGTGATTATCTCGATTTTTGCGACCACATCGCCCGCCGCGCGTGGCGCGTGGGCGACTGCGATGCCCTCGACTGGATGTGGTACCTGTGGATTGGCTTCAATTCACCCGCCAGCGGACGCCTGGTGCGTACCTTTGAGCGCGCCTATATCGCCGATAAGAGCACCTGGGTCGAGCCGATGGACCCGTACTTTACGCTTACCAAGTCGCCCTCGGTCTGCGATGATATCATGCGCGAGTTTGGCGTCGCGCCCATGGCATGCTCGCCGACCGGCCACATCATCAACGGCCACACGCCCGTTAAAACCACCAAGGGCGAGCAGCCCATCCGCGCCGAGGGCAAGCTGCTGGTCATCGATGGCGGCTTCTGCCGCGCTTACCATCCCAAGACGGGCATCGCCGGCTATACGCTTATCTCGAGCTCGCGCGGCTGCCGCCTCAAGTCGCACCGGGCCTTTACGACGGTTGCCGAGGCACTCACGCGCAACGTGGACATCGAAAGCGAGACCAACCGTTTTGACCAAGCGGACCGTCGCCGCATGGTGAGCGACACCGATACTGGCGCCAAGATCCGCAGCCAAATCCAGGACCTGCGCCAGCTGCTCGATGCATATAGAAACGGTGCTATCGAGGAGCGCGCCTAGCACCACCCGCGGGGATTGGCTAAACTTGCTGAGTTAGTCATCCCCGCGGCGCTTCGGCGCCAGCTTAAGGCAGGTACCATGCAAAAGCTCCTTGCGCAGATCATGAAATTTGGCGTCGTCGGTGTCATTGCCACGGTTATCGACTTTGGCATTATGAATCTGCTTCACTACGGTCTGGGCCTCAACATCCTAATCGCCAACACCAGCGGCTTTATCATCTCACTCATCTTTAACTACCTCGCAAGCATGAAGTACGTGTTTGCGCACAAGGAAGGCATGAGCCGCCGCCGCGAGTTCATCATCTTTGTCGTGCTGTCCGTGATCGGCCTGGCACTCAACGACGGTATCGTGCTGACACTCAACGCCGGTCTGGGGCTCGAGGCCAATATCGCCAAGATCTGCGCCACCGCGCTTGTCATGGTCTACAACTTTGTGACCCGAAAGATCTTCCTGGAGGGTGACGAGACCAAGTAACTCGCAACCTTACAGCCTTACGATGCCCACGGACAATGCGTGCTCAGTACAGTATCGCCCGTGGGCATCGTTCGTTTACGGGCAAATTTTCAACGTTTGCGGATTAGCTCTTGAAAATTTGGCGAGTTCATATAGTTCTTGGCAAAGACCTTACGTTTCCCTTGTAAAAGCTCTAAAGTATCCTCTGCTCGATTCATCAACGCATTGGATGTGATTACGTGCGCAAGGCGCTGGCACAACCTCATACCAAGCAGTTCCTCAAGTTTGCTGTCGTGGGTCTTATCTCCTTTGGCATCGACTGGGGCATGCTCATTGCGCTCGTCGAGCTGTTCCACCTCGACTTTTTGATGAGCACCACGGTTTCGTTTATCACGTCCGTCGTGGTCAACTACTGGCTCAGCATGAAGTACGTGTTCGACCACCGCGAAGGCATGAGCCGCAAGCGCGAGTTCACGATCTTCACCATCCTGTCGGTGATCGGCCTGGGCCTCAACGACCTGTACATGTTTGTGGGCGTCACGTTTTTGAGCATCGGCTACCAGGCCATGAAGGCCATCGCCACGTTCCTCGTCACCTGGTACAACTACTTCAGCCGCCGCTTCTTCCTCGAGGGCGCACGGTCGTAGTCGATTCACTATTTGCTTGAATGTATAACCGGTTGGAATTCCCATTCCAACCGGTTTTTTGTTTACCGAGAGACCCGGTGGCCCAGTCCCATTCGCACGAAAAACGGGCGGCCCGGATGTTTGTCCGAACCGCCCGTATGGTGCGATATGTCGAGGCCTCTAGCCTGTCACGTAATACCAGACCACGTTGTCGCCGTTTGAGAGAACGTAGTTGCTGCAGGCTGTCATGGGCGTTGTGCCGTTGACGGAATAACACCAGCCGCTACCGCTTCCATAGTTTTCATCCTTCTCGGCCAGGCCACCGATGGCGGCAACATAAGTGCCAAACGACGAGCCACGCGCATTTATAGAAATACCCAGCGCGCAGAGAGCGTCGTAGGCAGTTGCTCCCTCATTAAAGGTGTAGGTACCACCAGCGGACACAGGATTGCCCACAGCGCTCGAAGTAACCGAGACAGTCACGGTAACGTAGCTAGACTCCTGAGAGACGCTCTGGTTGCCCGAGGGGGCATTACTGTTATCAGGAACGGCAGAAGGCCCACCGGACGTTGCCGAATTCTGAGAAGCCGACTGACTGTTGTCAGTCTTTTTATTTCCTGCTCCTTTTTCGCCGGACTTCTTGCTATCCGAGTTCTTGTCCGATTCCTTGTCCGAAGACTCGGAATCGTCCTTGGCGTCGTTCGAACCCTTGGGCTCGTCTTTTGCATCATTCGAAGATTTGGAATCCTTGGAACTGGCCTCGCCCGAAGCGGCAGACGAGCCAGACCCCTTGGTGTCCTTGGCGACGACGCTCTCCCCCGTCACGGTCTGAACGATCCAGTCGATGGACCAGGCGCCGCTCTCGGAAGGATGGACGAAGCCCAGCGAGACGACGATCAGAATGGTGCACGCGGCGGTCAGGACGCCAGTAAGCGCCTTCCGTCGAGGGGCGGACGCCGCCGAAGCGGCGCCCTGTTGCTTTGAATCGTCGAACTGAATGAACGAGGAATCTGGTTGCTTGGGATCAGCGTCCTTGGATTTATTGGACACAGCCCTCACCTACCGACGTTTGGTGAACACGAACACGCCGACGATGGCGAGACCGATGACGCCGGCGGCAACGCCAACGATGGCGAGCGGGTTGGTGCCAGTCTCCTGCTCGGAAGCACCAGAGGACTTCTTAGCAGTGGTCGTGGAAGCAGCACCCGTATCGGACTTGGAATCGGACTTCTTGTCGGACTTGCTGTCCTTCTTGTCAGACTTCTTCTCGTCCTTCTTATCGGACTTATCGGAGTCCTTCTTGTCGGACTTGTTGTCCTTGGTCTCGGTCTTGGTCGACACCGTCGTCTTGGTCGTCGGCTTATGACCCGGAGCGACAGCGCCGCCAGCCTGCTGGCCCTTCGTGCCGGAGCCGGAACCCGTGCCAGCGCCAGCACCGGAACCGTTGCCAGCGCCACCATTGCCGCCATTGGAGCCAGAACCGCCATTTCCGCCAGGGTTAACGGCATTCTTGGTCCACTTGGCATACAACGTCAGGTCGGCCGTCACCGGCGTACTGAAGTCATACGCCTGCGTGCAAGCCTCGTCGGTGAACCAACCGCCGAAAGTGTAGCCATCGCGCGTCGGATCGGCCGGCTTGACCAGCTTGCCATCGGCCGTAGCAACAAACTTAGTGTCGCAAGCAGACCCGCCATTAGAATTAAAGGCAACCGTCCAAGACTCGACAGCTCCAAGTTTAAACAGCGTGCCCGAATCATTAATGTAGTAGAGATTGCCAGAAGCATCGGCAATGACCGGAGAGTCACAGTACTGGTAATGGCCAGCCGCATCATAAATCTGCGTCGCCTCTGCATCGCCGAGCGTATAGCGATACACGCCACCACCAGCAGAGTAGTTGACGTAATCCTTGCTATCCGCGCTGTTAACGGTGAAGTACACATAGGTCTTGCCGCCCTGAACACTCACCAGCGGAGTAGCAGCAATACCGTTGAGGCCAGCCGGCAGCGCCTTGCCGTCGGCAGCAGCGACCATCGTGGTCTTACCCGTCTTCAGGTTATAGAGAACCAGAGCAGAGCCAGTAGCCGTCTGTCCGCCGACAATCAGATTGTCACCAGACACCGCAGGGGCGCTCAGATTATTCGTAAGGCCCAGATCAACCGTCTTCTGTTCACTCAGCACGCCCTTCGCCGAAAGCGAAATCACATGGAGCTTTCCGTCGTGCGTCATCTGATAGAAGGTCGAGCCATTGGACGGATCGGCAATGCAATCGGCATTTGCGACAGCGCCGAGCTTCATGGTCGAAACGACATCGCCCGTCGTCTTATCAATGCACTTAAGCGTACCCGCGCTCGTAGGAACGATGGCATACTTATCCGTCAAAGCCGCACCAGTCCAGTAATAGCCCTCGGCAGGGTCGATGTTCTGCCAAGAAACTTCGCCCGTGGCAATCTTAATGCGCGCAAAGGAGCCGTTGCCGTAGGTCACATTGTAATTCTCGTCATACGAAATATCGACCGAGCCTACATAGACGTACTCGCCGTCCGAAACGACGGTGCAGGAGCTCTGCGTCAAGTCCGTCAAACCAGGCGTCAGCCACTTGCAGATCAGCTTGTCTGCAGTAATCGCCTGGACCGCACCGCCGTTGAGCGGAACGATGATAAGGCCATTGGTATAGATCGGACGAGAGGTATAGCTCACCTTGGAGGCAAGCGGCGCAGAGGCAACCTTTTTGCCCGTGGACGAATCGATCTTAATGAGCTCGTTCTCGGTCGCGATGTACACAAAGCCGTTAGCAATGACAGGCTCGCTGCAGTTGGCATACTGCTGACCAGACTCGGCCTTCCAATCGAAGGCCCACTTAAGACCGGCGGCCTGCGCAGGCGTCTTGGCATCCGTTACGGTCGAACCGTTGCCACTGTTGCCGTAGCCGGCCCACTCGGCATCCCAATCAGGAGTCGTCGCACCCGGGTCCACGACAATCTTGTCGGGATCGGGCATGGCCGAATCGTCGGTGGTATAGGCAAGTGTGACCTTATCGCCGCTCTTGAGCGTAATCTGATTAGCGCAGAGTAAGGAGGGCTCTCCATTGATATACAGGTGCCAATATTTGTTGGTCGCACCATCATAGCCGTACGTCTCGTCTTCGAATGGCGAGTTGATGGAATTGAGGAACCAGTACTCACCACTCTGGGAGCCGTTGTACGTAACGCCCTTGGCCTTCAGAACCGTCTCAATAAGGTTCTGGGCAGTAGAGCCTTCGGGCAGAGAAACGTTGCTTGCCGAGCCCCAGCGAGCATTGTTGCCGTTGACATCGGGACCGATAACATCGACAGACCCAAGAACCTGGCCAGGAAGGGCATCGGCGTCAGCACCATACATAAAGGTGACGGCATCGCCCTCATGGAGCTCGTAGGCACCGGCGCCAACGTCGGCGAACTTGCCATTTACGTAGAAGCGCCAATAGCTATTGGTCGCAGCATCCCAGCCATAGGACTTACCATCGAACGGCGAATAAATGCCGTTGAGGAACCAGCCCCAAGACGATTCGCTAGCATCGAGCTTAAGGCCGGTCTGCTCAAGGAGATCCTTGGCAGTGGAGCCTGCCTTGAGACTCGTCTGGCCCGTCGAAGCCCAAACCTGCTGCTTGCCGTCCTTGTCCTTACCGAGAACCTGAACAGAAGCATGGACAGAATCGGAGGGCAGCTGGTCGCCCCAGCCACCGTAGAACCACGTAACGGTATCGCCGGCATGGATGGTGACATTGTCCGCCGTATAGTCACTCGACTTGCCGTTGATGAACAGCTGCCAATAGGTCGAATAATCTTGGGGCGTACCCAGCTCAACACCGTTGTACTTAAGGCTCAGAATGAAGGAGCCCGCAGCAACGGCGTCAATGTCGTTCGCCTCGAGTGCGACCTTCGTAAGATCAAGCGCGCTCGAGCCGGACGTCACCACATACTGCGCGTTATCGACCCAAGCCTGAGTCTTGCCCTGGGCATCGCGACCAATGACGGTCACATTTGCGGCAACCTGGTCCTTAACGACAGGGGACGCGCTACCAGCCGTATAGGCAAACTCAACCTTCTGCCCCTGGGTGAGCTTAACGCTGCTCGCGCCAACCGAGGAAGACGCACCGTCGACGAACAGCTGCCAGAAGGCATAAGTCGTCGGATCGAAGGCAAGCGTACGGCCATCGCTCGGGGATGTGATGCTTTTGAGGTAGAAACCGTATGCCGTGTTCGGATCGTAGTCTGCCTTGAAGCCCGTCTTCTGCTGCAGCTTAACGAAGGCATCCGCAGCCGTCGCGCCCTCGTCGAGCTTGAGCTGCGTGGGTGCCACCCAGGTCTGAGCCTTGCCGTCGGCATCGGTGCCGATAATCGAGAACGAGACCTCGACTTGCTTCTTGGCGACATCGCCGGTTTCTGTCGGGTTCTCCGTCTGGACGGCAGTCGCGGCGGCAGATCCTGCTTGGCCAGCGGATGCCGTCGAAGACTGCTCGCTCGTAGCAGGGCTCTTCCCCGTCGCCGAGCCTTCGTCGCCAGTTGCTGCCTCTGTTGTGGCGGCACTAGCTGCAGGCGCGCCCTCGGCGCCCTCGGCCCACAGCTGAGCCGGTGTGGTGCCAAAGGCCATCGCGAAGGCCAGGAATGCCACCAGGCCGCGCTTGGCTACGCCGCGCGCAATCGCGCCACGGCGATGCGAGACGCGCTGGCGCTCGTCCACAAACATATCCATTTGTCTCCTACTGTCTGTACTTGGAGCGTTGCCTTGAGGCTGCCCCACGTCATCGCGCATGTTGCGCTCGAGTTCCCCCATCGGGGTCCCCCTTCCCTCCAGAGCCCTATGCACACCGGCGGCAAAAGCCGCAGCCACATGCAAGACGGGAGGCGATCCGACTTAACCTTAACGGCTCGGGCACGTCGTCCGATCTGCGACGCGAACATCCCGAGCCAAGAGGAATTACGGTTACTGGTACAGCCGGGGACTTGCACCCCGATTCTCCCAAACGCGCAGGAAAACCGCGCATTCGTGCGTCTCCGCACCACCATCTAGGCCATCGATTAAAACCGTCAATATGCTATCACGCAAAAGGGCCTCGCACGCAGGCGAAGCCCAAGGTAAAAGCTATTGTTTGCGATAGGAGAATGCGGTGACGGTCGCAGCCTCTAGTGCTTGCCGCCGTGGCTGTTGAGCCAGATATTGCGACCCAGCATAAGCGCCAGCACCAGCGCGCTCACGTAGCCCATAAAGCCAATGACTGGGATACCAAACACAACCGGCTCGATGCGTGCATAGTACACTACCGACGAACCGATAAACAGACCGGCGATCACAATCGCCATCGACATGCGGTCGATGATTCCGCCCAGCTGTCGCAGCGCCTTATCGCTGCTCATGATCTGCGTGTTTACCTTAAGCTGACCGCGCGTGAGCATACGCGAAGCCAAGCCCAGATACTCGGCCGCCTCGAGCGAGCCTTTTGCCGCGCGATAGCTGCTCGCGGCAAGATCGCGCCCCATTTCGCGGACGCGCGCATAGGTGCTCTTCTCGTTTTTGATGTGCGTCTGGATGATCTGAATCATGTTGACGTTGGGCATGTACTCGGTCAACAGGCCCTCGAGCGTCACCATGCCGCGGGCGAACATCGTCACCACGCTCGGCAGCTCAACGTCATTTTTGCGCGCGAGGTTTAACAGCGAAGTCAAAAACTCGCCGATATCCAGGTCTTTAAGGTCGAGCCCGGCAAAGTCGGCAACAATAAAGTCCAAATCGGACAAAAAGGCCGAATGATCGAGCTCAGCCGAGTCGCCACGCGTCACGGCGAAGCGCATGAGCGAATCCTTGAGCTTGGGCACGTCACCCTCGGCCACGGCGAAAATCATGTCCTTGACGATACCGCGGTCGTGACTCGACATACGCCCGACCATGCCCAAGTCGATAAAGTAAACGATGCCGTCCTTGAGAATGATGTTTCCCGCATGCGGGTCAGCATGGAAAAAGCCGTCATCGAGCACCTGCGTCGAGTAGTCCTCGACGATTGCGGCACCGATCTTTTCCAAGTCATAGCCCTCGGCCACCAAGCGTTCAGGATCGGCGATCGAAATGCCGTCGACGTAGTCCATAACCACCACGTGCTCGGTGCACAGGTCCAGATAGGATTTAGGGCACGTCACGCCATGAACGCTCTTATGGAACTCGTAGAAATCGTTGAGATTTTTGGCCTCGGCCAAGAAGTTGGTCTCCTCGCGAAACGAGGTCCACAACTCCTCGACTACGCCGTGCAGATCAACGAATTGATCGGTGTTGACGAACTTGGAAACGATACGCACCACCGAGCGGATGATATCGATGTCCTGCGCCATAACCTGCTGCGCACCGGGGCGCTGCACCTTGACGGCCACGTCCTCGCCCGTCACCAGACGAGCGCGGTGCACCTGCGCGAGCGATGCGCTACCAAGCGGATTGGGGTCGATCGCATCGAACATCTCCCCCAGGCGCAAGCCGTATTCCTCTTCCAAGCAGCGGAGCACTACCTCGTACGGCACCGGCTCCACGTCGGAGCGCAGACGACGCAGCTCGTCGCAAAAGCGTTGCGGCAGAATCTCGGACCGGTTGGCCAGAATCTGCCCCATCTTGACGAAAATGGGGCCGAGTTCCTCGAGCAGGCGGCGCAAACGAACCGGCGTGAGGTTATCCCACACGCGGTACTTTTTGACCAGGCGAACAATCTGCCCGATGCGTTCGCGACGACCCGCCGGCGTGAGCTGGTATTCCTCGTCCGGCGCCATCGCGTCGGGCTCCTCGGGCACCATATCGACAGCGCGCGGCTTCTTGCGAGCGCCCGAGACGACGGCGTCGACCTCATCGACAACCGCCGCCTCGTCACCCAAGGGATCTAGATTGTTGTAATCGGTGGTGGAATCTGCCATCTGCGCTGCTACTCGGCCTCTTCGGTATCCTTCGCATCGTCGGGCTCAACGGACTCGACGGGCACCGAGGTCACGTTGTCCTCGACCGAATCGACGATGTCGCGCACATGGGCTAGGAAGGCCGTGCGCTCAGGGGCGGTCATAACGCGGACGCGGGCAAGGATGAGCTCGTCGAGCACGCGCTGGGCCGCAGTCTCGCCCTGTATGCCCAAGCGCTCGGTCAGATCGGAGATGGTGCCACCGGCCTGCTCGAACATGTCGGACACGCTGCGGGCGATATCGGGGGTGGCGGTGTCCTTGCGGACCTGCTCGCCTTTGGTGTTAAGGTCGTCGAGGACCTTCTTGCCGCCTTCGACAGCAACGGCGGGAGCGCCAAAGCCCACGTTAATGGCGCCGTTAACAAGCTGATCGAGTTTCATAACCATGGTTGTCTCCAATCACAAACAACTGCATTGGCGTTCTTGTACCCAAGATTGAGCGAAAGCGACAAAGCGTTTTAGCGCTATTCGATCGACGGGAAATCCCTACCTCACGTTGTCGTTCATCGCGAAAGAGTTCTTCATGGCGCAGCTCGTGGTGTAGAGCACCTTGCCCAGCAGGGCATCGGTCTCCACGCGAACACGCTCGGCAAAGGCCTCATTGGCGCGTGCAAGCTCGGCAGGCACTTCGGCCTCGGGCAGAACGGCTACGGCAGCGTCGATGTCATGGATCTGCTTGTGGCCCATGCCACCGACCTTCTCCTGATAATCCTCGACCGCGCGACCGCACTCATGGAAGCGGACGTCAGCCAGCGCGCCGATCAGGCGGTTGGCCCAGTAGAAGTTTTCGGACGTCACGCGAGCCTGCGTGTCGGCATAGTACTCGGGCATGGTCTCGACGTTGGCGTACAGCGGAACCAGCGCGTTAAACGAGTTGGAACCAAAGGCCATCCACTGCACGGCGCGATAGGCCGACTGTGCATAGGGACGCAGCTGCAACACGGCGAGCTGGCTGTTGCGGTTGATGCCGATGGGGCGATAAGCGCCGCGCGTGGCGGGCGTGCCCTTACTGCCGTAGCAGTCGTACTCCGTGCCCTGGTAGTGGCTCGAAAGCACGTACTTAATGTCCTCGATGGTCACCTTGCGCTCGGGTACGCGGCTCCAGGGGATATCGTCGCTCTCGGGCGTGTAGTCGGCGTCGGGGCCATCCCACACGTCGCTGGGGTTGAGGCAGCGCTGCATGTACCAGGCGCGCGGCGTGTTGTAGACGTGGTCGCTATCGCTGTGCGAGCCAAAGGCCTCGCGCGGGTTAAAGACCACAGCCGGGCCGTCGCCCTCGACGCCCAGCGTCAGGTCCAGATGCCACTCGGCCATCCAGGCGCGCAAGTCGGCGGAGCACATATGGTCGGCCTGGGCGCCCTCGGCGTCATCCAGGTCAAAGCTGTCGATACCCAGCTGGTTGGGCATGGTCACATAGGCGTCGTCGGGCACGCGCTTGGCGATCCAGTGGTGGCCGCCGATGGTCTCGAGCCACCAGATCTCGTCAACGTCACTAAAGGCGATGCCGTTGTTCTCGTAGGTACCGTAACGCTCGAGCAGGTCGCCCAGAATGCGCACACCGTCGCGGGCAGACTTGGCGTACGGCAGCACCAGGGTCACCATGTCCTCCTCGCCCAGACCGCCGGGCTGCGCAGGCACATAGCCGTCCTCGCCCTCGTTACCCTTGGCGGGTACGTAGTCCACAAGTGGATCGGCGCCGCGGACGCGCTCGTTGGTGGTGAGCGTCTCGGTTGCGGACATGCCCACATTGAGCTCGTTGAAACCGGCCTCGGCCCAGATGCCGTGGCCCGGGACAACATCGGGGACGCTCGTGTAGCGCATGGGGTTATCGGGCAGTTCAACGGTCAGGTGACTCAGGACGCTCGTGTAGACGCGCGGCTGCTCGTCGGGATGCACCACGCGCATACGCTTGGGCTCAAACACCCCGTTGGACGAGTCCTCGTTACGCGCGACCAGGGTCGACCCGTCGTAGCTTGCGTTTTTACCGACCAGAATCGTTGTGCACGGCATGCGCATCCTCCTTGAGTGAAGAAATCAAACGATAACAGTGTATCGCTTCGGCGCAGAAAGGGCGAAACCACGGCCTCGGCAGCCCCCGTGGTCAAAAAATGCCAAATATGAGTACTGTCACCAATTTAGTGGCAGCAAATTTCCCTGTAACGAGTGCCGAAAATCCCCATTTGCCCAAAAGCAAGACAACGTTATTCCCCATAAGTTCAATAAAATAGGCTTCCTAACGATAATGGATACCGTTAGGAAGCCAAAAAGACGTAAGACATATGTGACTATCTTGGCAACAGTACTCATATTTGGCATTGTTTGACCACGTGGTATATAGCTAACCCCTCTCAAACAGCCCAAAACGCCTATTTCGATGCGCGCTCCGCCGCATCGATCACGTGTTTGGCGAGAATCGCCGTTGTCACGGCGCCCACGCCGCCCGGCACGGGGGTGATGGCACCAACAACCGGCTCCACGGCAACAAAATCGACGTCACCCACCAGCTTGCCAGCGTCCTCATCCCAGTTAATGCCAACATCGATGATGGTCTGGCCCTCGCGAACCGCATCCGCGCCAATCGTGCGCGCGCGTCCAACGGCGGCAACAACGATATCGGCAGAACGGCACTCGGCAGCAAGGTCGCGCGTATGCGTATGGCACGTCGTCACGGTCGCATTGCGCGCCGTAAGCATGGCGGCAACAGGACGCCCGATCACCAGCGAGCGCCCGACCACAGCAACCTTAGCTCCATCCAGCTCAACGCCGTAATGATCCAGCAAAGCAAGCACGGCTTCGGCTGTACAGGGGGCAAAACCCTCGCCGCGCCCCGAAAGCGTGGTGAGCAGCGAAGCCGGCGTCATGGAGTCAACGTCCTTGGCGGGATCGAGCGCTGCGGCGACGGCGTTCTCGTCAAGGCCGGCGGGCAGCGGGCGGAACATCAGACAGCCATGAACAGCCGAATCGGTATTGATGTCCTCGATGGCCGTCAACAGCTCTTCTTGCGAAACACCGGCAGAAAGCAAGACGCGACGAGCCTCAATCCCCACTTTTTCGCAGCGCTTGAGCGCACCGCGCTCGTAGGATAGGTCGTCCTCGCGTTCGCCTACACGCACGATAGCCAACGTCGGAACAACGCCCCGCTCGCGCAGGGCCGCGCAGCGAGCAGCAAGTTCCTCGGTCAAAGCGCGAGCAACGGGAGCACCCTTCAGCAGTTCAGCCATGGCTATCCCCTCTTCCTTGCAGCGTCGGCGGCGCGGCGCGCCAG
>URYT01000045.1 GCA_900552185.1 uncultured Collinsella sp.
GATAATGTCACATTCCTGGAAGTTTCGCAGGGTCGTACCGCGTCGAGGAATGTGACATTATCCCCGTCCTTTTGTCACGCTCTCCGCCCGCCGGGCGGGGTGTGCCCCTCGTGGATTTTCAACGCCGGGGCAACGCCTGTGCTAGAATGCGTTTTTACTTGGAATACGAGAATTCAAGGGGTTTGCCTCTATGTCCTTTTTAGACGCGTTCTCCGGGCTGACCGGCCAAATGTCTACGGACATGGCCATCGACCTCGGAACTGCAAATACACTGGTCGCCATTCCGGGCGAGGGCATCGTGGTGAACGAGCCTTCGGTCGTGGCCATCGAGAAGAGCACTCACCGGGTGCTCGCCGTGGGCCATGAGGCCAAGAACATGATCAACCATACGCCCGAGGCGTTTTCGGCGGAGCATCCGCTGCATGACGGCGTCGTCGCGGATTACGATGTGACCGAGGCCATGATCTCGGCCTTCATCAACAAGGCGGCCGAGCGCAAGTACCCGTGGCAGCCCAAGCCCCGTATCGTCGTGTGCATCCCCTGCGGCGCCACCTCGGTGGAGAAGCGCGCCGTGTTCGAGGCCACCATTCAGGCGGGGGCCCGCCAGGCCTACCTCATCGAGGAGCCCATGGCCGCCGCCATCGGCGCCGACCTTCCCGTTGAGGAGCCCACGGGCTCCATGGTCATCGACATCGGTGGCGGTACCACCGAGGTCGCTGTTATCGCCATGGGCGGCATCGTCGTCTCGCAGTCCATTCGTATTGCCGGCGACGAGTTCGATCAGGCTATCCTCACGCACGTTCGTGATGCCTACAACCTGGCCATCGGCGAGCGTACGGCAGAGGACATCAAGATCAAGGTCGGTTCGGCCGTCCCGCTCAAGGACGAGCTCGACGTCGAGGTCAACGGCCGCGACGTGATTACCGGTCTGCCCAAGACCGTGCGCATCGAGAGCGAGGAGATTCGTCGCGCGCTCAACAAGCCGCTCGACGAGATGGCCAAGGCCGTCAAGGACGCCCTCGATGCCACGCCTCCCGATCTCGCCTCGGACCTTATGTACTACGGCATTTTGCTGACCGGTGGCGGCGCGCTGCTGCGCGGTCTCGACGTGCGCCTGCGCGATGAGACCGGCGTTTCGGTCAACGTCAGCCCCACGGCGCTCGATAACGTCGTTAACGGCTGTGCCCGCGTGCTCGAGGCCAATGCGTTTGATGGCGGCTTCGTCCAGACCAATGCTTAATTTCCAAAAGGTGGATTCCATTTGGCACGATCTTCGGGTTTCTCCACAAATCTGAATACCAAGCGACAATCAACGGGTATGCGCCCGTTGATTGTTTTCAGCCTGATTTCGGTGTTGCTGCTCACGTTTTACATCCGCGAGGGCGAGGCAGGACCGATTCATGCCGTGCGTTCGGGCGTAACGACGATTACCTCGCCGGTGCGCTTTGTGGGTTCGGCTGTGGCGGCTCCCTTCAATGCGATCGGCAACGTGTTCTCTAACCTTACGGCGTCGCAGGACACGCTTGATGAGCTTAAGAAGCAAAACGAGGAACTGACCTCTAAGGTTGCTGAGCTCTCCGAGGCTCAAAAGACCGCTGAGCGTCTGGAGGGGCTGGTCGGCCTGCAGTCGACCTACAACCTTAAATCGACCGCAGCTCGTATCGTCGGTGCCTCGGGCGATGCCTGGACCTCGACCGTCACGATCGATAAGGGTTCTGCCGACGGGCTTACCATCAACATGCCCGTAACGAGTTCGGCCGGTGTTATCGGCCAGATTATCGAGGTATCGGCCAAGACCTCTACCGTGCGCCTGATTGGCGACGAGAACTCGGGCGTGTCCGCCATGGTGCAGGACACGCGCGCCCAGGGCATGCTGCAGGGTCAGGCTGACGGCACGCTGCGTCTTGAGTACGTGAGCGTCGACTCCGATGTTAAGGTTGGCGACATCATCGTGACCTCGGGCATTGGCGGTGTGTTCCCCAAGGGTCTACCGCTCGGCACCGTCTCGTCGGTTGAGAAATCGGCAAACGACGTGTACTACACCATTGTGGTGCGCGCTCAGACCACGGCCGAGAACAACGAGGAAGTGCTGGTCATCACCTCGCTGACCGACGAACAGTCGGCCTCGGATGAGGACGTGAGCACGGCCAACAGCACGCCGCAGGGAACGTCGCGCGATGCTGCGACCAAGACGAAGGACGAGAGCTCGGATGACAGTTCCGACACGTCCGAGACGACCGATTCTGGCTCGAGCGAATAGGGGGCATGTCCATGGATCTACACGAGCAGGGGATGAGCTCCCGCACGTTTGTAATCGCCGCCATTGTGTGTGTGCTGCTGCAGGCGGGCCTGGCACCGCAGATCTCCATTGCGGGAGGTCGCGTCAACTTCATGATTATCCTGGTGTGCCTAAGCGTGTTCTCGGGCGACCCGACCCGTGCCGTCGTGTGCGGTTTTTGCAGCGGCTTGTTTTATGACCTGTCCGCTGCCGTGCCGGTGGGCGTTATGTCGCTCCTGCTGACCGTGGGTTCTTTTGCCCTGGTGCACAGCGCCGTCGGTCAGACGGGCGGTACCCCGAGTGCGCGCGGCGTCACCGTGGGCGCCTTCGCGCTCGTCATTAATGTGATCTACAGCATCATCTTGCTGTTTATGGGTTTGGAGACGAGCTTTGTCGTGGCGATCTTCGGCCATGCGCTGCCGTCCTCGATCCTGACGGGTCTGGTTGCCATTCCGTTTTTGATGTCCGGCGTCGTGCCGCAGTCCGGCTATGGATTCTCCGCACGTGGCGGACGCCAGACGGGTATGCGCTTTAAGCCCAAGACCCGCAAGCTCAAATAGGGGAGGCCCGTAGATGTCTTCCCAGTTGACGGTTATTATCGCCGGTATCGTGCTGGTTGTGGCCATCGTGGTCGCGCTGGTCATCATGCGTCGTGGCGATTCCCGTTTTACCTACGATACGCAGCATGGAACGGCCCCGCGCGCCACCGAGGGCGAGGGCAATACCGCGGCGACCGCCTTTAAGGGCCGCTTTTCCATCCTCACCACGGGTGTGGGCGCGATGTTCGCGGCGCTTGCCGTCAAGCTGTGGGGCATGCAGATGGTCTCGTCGGACTATTACGAGAAGCAGGCTAATAGCAATCAGACTCGCACCGTTACCACTCCCGCTGTACGCGGCCGCATCCTCGACCGCAATGGCGTGGCGCTTGTCCAGAACCGTCCCTCACTTGCTGTCGTGGCCTACCGCGACCTTGCCGAGGATGAGGTTCTGGTTCGCCATCTTGCCAACGTGCTTGGAATGCCTTACGTGGCGGTCCTTCGCAATATTCAGGACAATACAGAGGGCGCTCAGAGCCTGCATACCATCGCGACGGACGTCCGTCGCTCCACGGTTGCCTATATCAAGGAACACGCCGGCGAGTTCCCGGGCGTCAAGATTGCCGAGCGTACCGAGCGCCAGTATCCATATGGCGAGACGGCATGCCATATCTTGGGCTATACCGGCACCATTACTTCCGAGCAGCTCGAGGCCCAGAATAAGAAAACCTCTGGCGATGATGATGCTTCTGCTGGCAAGATTACGTACCAGTCGGGCGATATCGTGGGCCAGGCGGGCGTTGAGAGCTACTACGAAAACCTGCTGCAGGGTATTCGTGGCGAGCAGACCGTCAAGGTCGATGCCTCGGGCAATGTGACCGGTCAGGCCGGTGCCGTGCCTGCGAAGGCCGGCTCCGACATTAAGCTCACGCTCGACCTTAAGATCCAGCAGGCCTGCGAGACGGCGCTGGCGAGCGCTATCGAGCTTGCCAAGACCACTGGCTACAGCAATGCCGGCAACGGCGCTGTGGTGTGTCTCGATCCCAACAATGGCGAGATCCTGGGCATGGCGAGCCAGCCCAAGTTCGATCCGTCCGTCTTTATCGGCGGCGTCTCAAATGACGTGTGGACCGAGCTCAATGATGACAAGGGTTCGCACCCGCTGCTCAACCGCGCCATTAGCGGACAGTACATGTCGGCTTCGACCATCAAGCCGCTCTCGGCACTGGCCGGTCTTGAGTTTGGAACCTACACTTCAACGCAGACAACCAACTGCACGGGCTATTGGACGGGTCTGGGCAAGTCGTGGGGCAAGCGCTGCTGGCTGACGTCTGGCCACGGCACCATGACGCTGCAATCGGGTATCGCCAACTCGTGCGACCCTGTCTTCTACGACATGGGCAAGGCGTTCTTTTATGACGAGCAACATTCCGAGGGCCTGCAGGAGGTCTTTCGTCGCTGGGGCCTGGGCAAGACCTGCGGTATCGATCTGCCGAGTGAAGGCGCGGGCCGTATTCCCGATGCCGAGTGGAAAGAGTCGTACTTCACCGACGCCTCTGCCGAGGACCGCAAGTGGAATGCCGGCGATATGACTAACATTGCCATCGGCCAGGGCGACATCCTGGTGACGCCCCTGCAGATGGCGTGCGCCTATATGGGTCTTGCCAACGGCGGCAAACAGTACGTGCCTCACGTGTTTTTGTCTGCCGTGTCGCGCGATGGCGACGGCGATGCCTATAAGTACAACGGCAAGGGCAAGAAGAAGCGCCTGGAGGCCAAGATCAACAGCGATTCGGATTTGGCTCTAGTTCGCAACGGCATGCACGACGTGATTTACACGGCATCGACGTCCCTGGCGGCGCACTTTGGCACCCTGACGCCGCAGGTATACGGCAAGTCGGGCACGGGCGAGAAAAGTGGCGAGGACGAATACGCGTGGTTCTGCGCCTATGCACCGGCCGATGATCCCAAATATGTCATCGCTACTGTTCTGGAGCAGGGCGGCGGCGGCTCAGATACCGCGATGCATGTCGTGCGCGACGTGCTCGGTGTGATTTATGACGAGCCCGATACCTCTTCGGCCTCGGGCGATTCTTCGGTTCGATAGGAGGTTGCGATGGATTTTTCTCCGGCGGATCTGTTCCGTTCAACCAAGACCGGCTCTCGCAGCAGCCTGGACCGTGTCAACAAGCAACTTTCGGCCTCGCGCGGCACGTTTCGCCAAAAGGTGCATATCGGTGTGCTCGTGGCTACTGTGGCGCTCGTCGCCTACGGTGCCATCATTATCTGGTCGGCTTCGCAGTTTAAGGCCGATGCCTCGTTCTCACGCCATTTGCTGGGAATTGGTATCGGCACGGTGCTGGCGGTGCTGGTCTGGCGCTCCGACCTGCGCGGTATTTCCAATTTCTCGACGGCGTTGCTCGTCATCGACCTGATCGTGATCCTCTCGCCCAAGATTCCGGGTCTGTCCTATACGGGCGGTCTGGGCATGACGGGCTGGATCAAGATTCCCGGTATCGGCTTGACATTCCAGCCCGTTGAGCTTGCCAAGCTCATCACCATCTTCTTTATTGCTACGCTTGGCTCGCAGTATAACGGCCGCATCGATACCGTTCGCGACTACGTCAAGCTCTGCGGCATGCTGTCCATTCCGTTTTTGGCCGTCGTTGCCATGGGCGACCTGGGCTCGGGCCTGGTCGTGCTGGTTTCGGGCGCCATCGTCATTTGTATGAGCGGTGCACGCCGCGAATGGGTGCTGTCGACCCTGGCCCTGCTCGTGGGCCTGGTGGCCCTCGTCCTGGCGCTCGATTCGGTCTTTGATTCGCTGCTCGGCCACGATGTGCTCATCAAGCAGTATCAGATGAACCGTCTGACGGTCTTTATCGACCCCGATAATGCCGATTCGGACGATGCGTACAATCTGCAGCAGTCGTTGATCGCGGTCGGCTCGGGCGGTTTCTTTGGTAAGGGCCTGGGCCATGCGACGCAGTCGGCCGGCGGCTTTCTGCCTGAGTTCCACACCGACTTCGTCTTCGCCTTTTTGTCCGAGACCTTTGGCTTCTGCGGCTCCTTTTTGCTGCTGTGCTTGTACGTGCTGCTCATCTTCTCGACGATCCGCGTTGCCTTTAAGTGCGAGTCTCTGTTTTTGCGTCTTTCGTGTGTTGGCATCGTTGGCATGTGGGCGTTCCAGACCTTCGAGAACATCGGCATGTGCATCGGCATGATGCCGATTACCGGTATTCCGCTACCGTTTATTAGCTTCGGTTCGTCTTCGATGATGATTCAGCTGCTGACGGTGGGTATCGGACAATCCATATGGCGGCATCGTTCGGGCGCCGCGTAACCGCTGGAGGGGTTTGCTATGAAAATTCCCGTAGATAAGCTGACCCGCGCTTTTAAGATGGGCGCGTCCGTTAAGAAGGATTCCGATACGCCGGTGCGCGTCTCGGTCTATCTGGATTCGTCCGCCTCGCGCTTTCTGGCCGAGACGGTGCGTGACGCCTTTGTGCCGCAGACGACCTCGGGCATTGTGCGCGTCGAGCGTCTGGGGGAGGAGCGAATTGCTCCAAAGACCGATACCGATGTGGTGCTGGTGCTCTCGTGTGGTTCCGACCGCTTGGAGAGTGCCGTGCAGGAGCTCGTGATCGCCGGCGCGCCCGTGTGCGTGCTTGCCGAGTCTGCTGTGGAGGTGCCGTTTATCGAGGAGTCCACGCCCATGCTCGGCGTGGTAGCGGCAACCGATAAGACGTATCTGCTCGAGACGCTTGCCCGCTGGATTCTCGATCGCACCGACAAGGAAACGGCTTTTGCGGCGAACTTTGCCTTCATGCGTATCGCGGCGGCCAATCGTATCATCACCTCGTGCGCGCTCACCAATATGGCGACCGGTGCGCTGGTGTTTTTGCCGGGCGCCGATTATCCCGTTATGGCGCTGGCGCAGGTGGGTATGCTCTTTGAGCTCGCTGCCGTCTTTGGACGCGGCATTAAGCCTGAGCGCGGCTACGAGGTCGCGGGCGTGCTTGCCGGCGGTCTTGTGATCCGAGCGGTCACCCGCGCACTTGTCAAGCAGACGCCGCATATTGGGTTTGCCGTCAAGGCGCTCACTGCTGCCGCGGGCACCTATGGCATGGGCCGTGCGCTCGTTTCGCTCTACGAGCGCGATGTCGACTACAGCCGTGCCAACGAGGTGGTCACTGCCACGTTCTCCCGCGTTCGCGATCTGGTGACCACGGTCGCGGGCGCTACCCGTCCTATGGCGTCCTATCAGGACGCATCAGATCTCGCTGCTTAGGGGTTTTCCGTTGCGCGTTGCATACCAAGACTGTTTTCATTTAATTGAGCCGTTGCTCGCCAAGGTCGAGAAGCCGAGTCGCTATATCGATCACGAGTGGGGCACGCTTTCCAAGGCCGATGCCGACTACCGTTGCTGCCTGATCTACCCGGATGTGTACGAGGTCGGTCTGCCCAACCAGGGCATCGCCATCCTCTACAACATCCTTAACCAGGCCGAGGGCATCTCCTGCGAGCGTGGCTATGTGCCGTGGCCCGATATGGGTGACGCCATGCGCGAGGCGGGCATTCCGCTGCTCTCGCTCGAGGGTGCAGCGCCGGTCGCTTCGTTTGATATCGTTGGTCTGCATGTGCCGCACGAGATGGCGGTGACGAACTTCCTCGAGGCACTCGACCTCGCTGGCATTCCGCTGTTAGCGGCTGACCGCACCGAGGACGACCCCATTATCATCGCCGGCGGCCCCTCGGTGTACAACCCCGAGCCGTACGCGGCTTTCTTCGATGCCATCCTCATCGGCGAGGGCGAGGAATCGCTGCTCGAGACCTGTCAGCTGCATCGCCGCCTGCGTGACGAAGGGGTCCCGCGCGCGCAGATTGTTGAGCAGCTTGCATCCATTGCCGGCAACTACGTGCCGTCGCTCTATGAGGTTCGTCACGACGAGCCCTGCTCGCCGCATGGCTACACCGTGCCGCGTGAGGGCAAGGATGCGCCGACCGTGGTCTACAAGCGTGTCGTCGAGGATTTCGGCGCCACGAATCCGCTGTCGCAGTCGTGCGTACCCTATGCGCAGCTGGTCCACGACCGCCTGTCTATCGAGATTCTGCGCGGCTGCGCCCGCGGCTGTCGTTTTTGCCAGGCCGGCATGACGTATCGCCCGGTGCGCGAGCGCTCGGCCGACCAGATCGTCTCGTCGGTGATTCAGGGTCTGGAAAAGACCGGCTACGACGAGGTGTCGCTGACCTCGCTTTCCACGACCGACCACTCCTGCATTCGCGACGTGCTCGGCAGGCTCAACCGTCGCCTGGAGGATACGGGTATTCGCGTGTCTATTCCGTCGCAGCGCCTGGATTCGTTTGGCGTGGATATGGCCGAGTCGGTTGCTGGCGAAAAGAAGGGCGGCCTGACGTTCGCGCCCGAGGCCGGCAGCCAGCGCATGCGCGACATCATTAACAAGAACGTGACCGAGGAGGACCTGGACCGTGCGGCCAAGGCGGCCTTCGAGGCCGGTTGGAACCGCATGAAGCTCTACTTTATGATGGGCCTTCCCGGCGAGCGCGACGAGGACATCGTGGCCATCGCCAATCTGGCCGATCACGTGCTGGAGCTCGGTCGTTCCGTGGTGCCCAAGGCTCGTCGCGGCTCGATCTCGGTGTCCATCTCGGTTTCGGTCTTTATCCCCAAGGCTGCCACGCCGTTCCAGTGGTGCCCGCAGCTCGACTACGACGACGTCAAGCGTCGCCAGAAGCTGCTTATCACGAGCGTTCGCAACCGTGCCGTCCGCGTTCATTACCACGATGCCGAGACCTCGCTCATCGAGGCCGCACTGTCCCGCGCCGGTCGTGACATGACGCCCGTCATCATCGACGCTTGGCGCTCGGGCTCTCGCTTTGACGCCTGGGTAGAGCATTTCTCGCTCGATAACTGGAAGGAGGCTGCTGCCAAAAACGGCATCGACCTCAATGAGCTCGTGCACCTGCCCTACGAGTTGGACTGGCGCCTGCCGTGGGAGCACGTGAGCCCCGGCTGCACACGCGGCTTTCTCGAGCGCGAGTACCGTCGCTCGCTCGAGGGCGTCACGACTCCCGACTGCACCCGCACGTCGTGCACCGGCTGCGGGATCTGCCCCACGCTCCACGCCAAGAATGTATTGATGGGTGATCGCGCATGAGTGAGCGCCTGACCGACAACCCCTCGCTCTTTAGGCTTCGTGTTCGCTATGGCAAGCGCGATCGCCTTAAGTACCTGGGCCATCTCGAAGTGATCCATACCATTGAGCGCATCGTGCGCCGTGCGGGACTTCCCTATGCCGTCACGCAGGGCTTCTCTCCGCACATGCGCGTGGGCTTCTCTTCGGCGCTACCGGTGGGTACGTCGTCGACATGTGAGTGGTATGACCTGTTTATGACCGAGTTCGTGGCGCTCGACGAGGCGTTTGGGCGCCTGGCTGCGGCGTCTCCGGCCGATCTGGCGCCCATCGAGGCGGCGTACATCGACGTGCGCACGCCGGCGTTGACGGCGCAGCTCACGCGCCTGTCGTATCGCATCGACCTGCATCTGGACCCCGAGGCGCCCGTAAGCGCCGACGAGGTGCATCGTGCGATCGACACGCTGCGCGCGGGCCATGGCATCGACTACGCGCGCGGAAAAAAGAGCAAGCGCTTGGATTTGGATCACACACTCGTGGGCTATGAGCTCACGGCGGGGGAGCGCCCGGACCATTTGGTGCTCATGCTCGACACCCATGCCGACAACGAGGGCTCCATGCGTCCGGAAATTTTGCTTTCTGCTGCTGATGTTTTGTTGCAGGGCTTGACCCCGGGCGTGGATGCACCTATTGTTTCCACCGGTATGCAAGACCTCGTGACCATCTGCTCCTACGATGTCGAGCGTCAGAATCAAGCATGCGAGGACGACGAGGGCCGACTCGTCAGCCCCATACCTGTGCGAACTTGTGGATTTGCTCCACATACTCGTTGACGGGGGTATTTTCGCCTGCTACTATATTCGGCTGTTGCACTAACTGATGCATGAAGGGCAAGTAAACATGTACGCAATCGTTAACACGGGCGGCAAGCAGTACAAGGTCGCCACCGACGATGTCATCACCGTCGAGAAGATCGAGGGCAATGAGGGCGACAAGGTCACCCTGCCGGTTATCTTCCTCAACGATGGTAAGAAGATCGTCACCGATCCCGACAAGCTGGCCAAGGCCAAGGTTACCGCTCAGATCGTTGAGCAGTTCAAGGGCGAGAAGCAGCTGGTCTTCAAGTTCCACAAGCGCAAGCGCTATCGTCGTCTGAAGGGTCACCGTCAGCAGCTCACCAAGCTGAAGATCGTGAAGGTTCAGGCTACCTCCCGCGCCAAGAAGGCTGTCAAGGCAGAGGCTGAGGCTGTTGCCGAGGCTCCCGTCGCCGAGTAGATTACACTCGTAACGAAAGAGTAGGTATACACAATGGCACACAAAAAAGGACTCGGTTCCTCCCGTAATGGCCGTGACTCCCGCGGTCAGCGCCTTGGCACGAAGCGCTATGCCGGCCAGACGGTAACCACGGGCACGATTCTCGTCCGTCAGCACGGCACGCACATCCACCCGGGTGAGAACGTTGGCCGTGGTAAGGACGACACGCTGTTCGCGCTGGTCGACGGTACCGTTGAGTTCCACAAGGGTATCAAGCACAGGGTCAGCGTACGCCCGCTCGCGAACGCGTAATTCACCCTTCATAGAGCACATATGTGGGAGGCACTTGAGTTTTAGGATTCAAGGGTCTCCCTCTTTTTTGTAGGAGGCGATTCTGTTGTCACAGTTCACCGATATCAGCCGCATTAACGTGTGCGGCGGCGACGGCGGAGCCGGATGTATGTCGTTTAGGCGCGAGGCATTTGTCCCCAAGGGCGGCCCCGATGGCGGCGACGGCGGTCGTGGCGGCAATGTCGTCATCCAGGCCGATGCTCAGCTGTCTTCGCTGATCGATTACCGCTTTAAGCATCACTTCCGCGCCGAGCGCGGCACGCACGGGCAGGGTGCCCGTCGTAACGGCAAGAGCGGCGAGGACCTGATTCTCAAGGTCCCTATGGGCACCGTGGTGCGCGAGCTCGACCCCGAGACGCAGACCCCGATGTTCGAGATTGCCGATCTGGTGCATGATGGCGAGCGCGTTGTCGTGGCCCCTGGTGGCGCCGGTGGTCTCGGCAATACGCACTTTGTGACGTCGGTGCGCCGCGCGCCCGCGTTCGCCCAGCTGGGCGAGCCGGCCGAGGAGCACTGGATTGAGCTCGAGATGAAGCTTATGGCCGATGCCGCGCTCGTGGGCTTCCCCTCGGTGGGTAAGTCATCGCTCATCGCGCGCATGAGTGCCGCCCGTCCTAAGATTGCCGACTACCCGTTTACCACGCTCGTGCCGAACCTCGGCATGGTGCGTGCCGGCGAATATTCTTACGTCGTTGCCGACGTCCCCGGTCTCATCGAGGGCGCGAGTGAGGGCAAGGGCTTGGGTCACCAGTTCCTGCGCCACATTGAGCGTACGGCCCTGATCATGCATGTCGTCGACATGACGGGCGGTTTTGAGGATCGCGATCCGGTTGAGGACTATCGCATCATCAACCGCGAGCTCGAGCAGTATGGCGCCGAGCTTTCGGAGCGTCCGCAGATCGTCGTTGCCAACAAGTGCGATGCGCCGGGCACGGCCGACAAGATTGCCGACCTTAAGCGTGCGGCGCTCGACGATGGCCATATGTTCTTTGCCGTGTCTGCTGTTACGGGCGCCGGCCTCAACACGCTGATGCTTGCCGTGGGCGAGCAGGTGGCTAAGCTTCGCGCCGAGCTGGCGGTCTCCGATGAGCCGGTCGATCTGCGCGACGAGGAGTGGGAGCGTCGCCGCCTGCAGCGTGAGAAGCGTTTCCGCATTGTCCAGGAAGAGCCCGGTGCCTTCCGCGTGGTCGGTCGTGCCATCGAGCGCATGGTCATCCAGACCGACTGGGAAAACGAGGAAGCCGTCATTTACCTGCAGCATAAGTTTGCGCGTATGGGTGTTGACGACGCGCTCGAGAAGGCCGGTTGCCGTGCGGGCGACGAGGTCCGCATTTGCCAGCGCGCCTTTGACTTTGCGGGCGCTGAGGACTTCTCGGAGTACGAAGAGCTCGAGGATGCTGGCAAGGACGTTGCCGTTGAAGCCATTGACGTGGCCGATGCTGCGGATGAGGGCGTCGAGGTTGTCGATGCGGCGGATGCCGAGGACGATGCCGAGACCTCGGAGGGCGAGTAAGCCATGTCGCTGCGCGGTGGAATCGGTCTGCCCGAGCTTCCTCTAGAGGACGGGCAGGAGTTTAGGCTCGGCATTATGGGTGGCACCTTTGATCCCATTCATATCGCTCACCTGCAGCTGGCGGAATGCGCCTATGAGCAGTATGAGCTGGATGAAATCGTCCGCTATGATGACCCCCATGTGCTGGATGTCATCGCCCGCAATGACACGGTGTTCCTCTATGATGTGCCCATCAAGGAGCGCATCCACCTGATTGAGTACTGCTATCAAAAACAGAAGAATATCTATTACAACTTCGAGATGATTGACGTGGTCAGCCAG
>URYT01000046.1 GCA_900552185.1 uncultured Collinsella sp.
GGCCACGCCCGCCACGAGCGGAGCCTCGGGGCCAATTACCACGAGTCCGCATCCGTGGCTCTGCGCAAACGCCGCCACGGCCGCAGGATCGCAGTCGTCGAGAACAACGTTCTCGCCGCAGCTCGCGGTGCCGCCGTTACCCGGCGCGATGTAGAGCTTGCCGGCGCGCGGTGATGCTGCGAGCTTAGCTGCCAAAGCATGCTCACGGCCGCCGCTGCCCAACAACAGGATGTCGATGGTTTGAGTGTCCGCCTTCAAGGGTGCCTCCTCTATGGATGAACGGCCCGCTCCGCGCGAGCCCTTTGCAAGCAAATATACCCCTCGGCCGCCCGTCCGGGCTGCAAAGGGGTATATCGCAATAACCAAATAGTCCCGATTACTTCCAGAATCGGTTGATGATCTGCTCGCGACCAGCGCCAACGCCAATGAACGTCACGCGGGTGTGTGCCAGATCCTCGATAAACGCCACGTAGTCCTGAGCCTCCTGCGGCAGCTCGTCAAAGCTGCGGCAACCGGTGATATCGCACTTCCAGCCAGGGAGCTCCTCGTAGATGGGCTTGGCATGCTCAAAGCGCACCTGATGCTCGGGCACGCTGGTGTAGCGCTCGCCATCGACGTCGTAGGCCACGCACACCTTGATGGTGTCGAAGGCCGAAAGCACGTCGAGCTTGGTCACGGCGATGTCGGTGAGGCCGTTGACGCGCGAGGCATAGTTGGCGATAGGGCCGTCGAACCAGCCGCAACGACGACGGCGACCGGTGGTCACGCCGTACTCATAGCCCTCCTCGGTCAGCGTGTGACCGGCCTCGGACTCATAGGAAAGCTCGGTGGGCATGGGGCCCGAACCGACGCGGGTGATATAGGCCTTCATGACACCCAGCACGCGGTCGACGTTCTTCATGCCCACGCCGGAGCCGGTGATGGCGCCGCCGGCGGTGCAGTTGGAAGACGTCACGTACGGATAGGTACCGTGGTCGATGTCGAGCAGCGTCGCCTGGGCGCCCTCAAACAGCAGGTTCTTGCCCTCATCGATCATGTTGTTGAGCAGCAGGCTCGTCTCGGTGATGTAGGGACGCAGGCGCTCGGCCATCGGCAGGTACTCGTCGCAAATCTGGTCCACGGTGTAGGTGGGCAGGTTGTAGATGAGCTCGAGCTCGGGGTTCACACGGGCGAGAGCGGTCTCCAGCTTGTCGCGGAACAGCGCCTCGTCGAGCATGTCCTGCATGCGCAGGCCAATGCGCGCCATCTTGTCCTGATAGCACGGACCGATGCCGCGCTTGGTGGTACCGATGTTCTTCTTGCCGAGCTTCTGCTCAAAGGCGCCATCCAGATCGATGTGGTACGGCATGATGACATGCGCGTTGCCGCTAATCTTGAGGTTCTTGGTGGTGATGTCGTCGGCCTCGAACATATCGATCTCCTCAAGGACAACCTTGGGGTTGACGACGCAGCCGTTACCGATCACCGACACGTGGTCGGAATACATGATGCCGGAGGGCACCTGGTGCAGGCCGTACTTCTTGCCGTTGACGACGATGGTGTGACCTGCGTTGTTGCCGCCCGAGTAGCGCACGACGGCATCGAAGTCGCCGGCGACTAGGTCGCAAATCTTACCCTTGCCCTCATCGCCCCACTGGGCACCGACCAAAACGGTTGACGGCATGTTTACTCCTTACATTCATGGACTGTCTACGCGCCACGCCGGCACGCAGAAGCACAAAACATTCCCAGTATACCCGTGCAACGGGCGCCTGTCCTACTCCTCGGCATGTGCCCCATCAAGCTCATAGAACTTGGTGGATGCCGGCAGGAACATCAGGTCGACGTCGCCGATCGGGCCCGAACGGTTCTTGGCCACGACGATACGCGTGACGCCCTCGTCGGGTCGATCGTCGCGCGAGGCCTCGGCCTCGTCGGCGGAGCGGTCCAAGAACATAACGATATCGGCGTCCTGCTCGATGGAGCCCGATTCACGAAGGTCGGAAAGCTGCGGGCGCTTGCCGGTACGGGATTCAACCTGACGCGAAAGCTGCGACAGCGCGATGAGCGGGATCTTGAGCTCCTTGGCCATGATCTTCAGACCACGCGACATCTCCGAAACCTCGACGGTACGGCTCTCGGAGCGGCGTCCCGGCGGAGGACTCACCAGCTGCAGGTAGTCCAGAATGATGATTGCCTTCTCCTTGTTATGGAGCATTCGGCGGCTCTTGGCGCGAATCTCGGTCACTGTGGTGCCGGGCGTATCGTCAATCAGAATATCGAGCTTGGACAAGGTCTGCGTGGCCTCGTTGATATTGGCCCACTGCTCGGGGCTAATGCGGCCCATGCGGAAGTCACTGATCGAGATCATGGCGTAGGCGCAAATCAGACGCTGGGCAATTTCCTTGCCCGACATCTCCAGCGAGAAGAAGCCGACGGTATAACCAGCAGCGGCAGCGTTGAGCGCCAGGTTCAGAGCGAACGACGTCTTACCTACAGCAGGACGGGCGCCGATGATGATGAGCTGACCCTCGCGGAAGCCCATGAGCATGCGGTCGAGCGACGGGAAGCCCGTGGGCACGCCCGCAGCCTGGCCACCGGCCTGGCACACTTCCTCGGCCTCGTTATAGGCCTCAACCATAAACTCAGTCAGCGTCTTGTAGCTCGACTTGACCTCGCGTGCCGTGACCTTGAGCAGTTTGCTCTCGGCAAGCTCCACGACCTCTTTGGTGTCGGTGGGGGCGTTATAGGCCAGCGCGTTAATCTCGTTGGTGGCGCCGATCAGCTCGCGCAGCATCGAGTCGCGACGGACGATGGCGGCATGGTGCTGCCAGTTCACGAGCGACAGGGTCTGACCCATCAACTCCAAAATGTACGCTTCGCCACCCACGGCATCGAGCTTGTTGATGCTTCGCAGGTAATCGATCAGCGAGATAGAGTCGATGGGAATGCGGCTGTTGTACATATCGACCATCGCGGTATAGATGGTCTTATGAATGGGGCGGTAGAAGTCATCGGGCTGCAGCTCGACCTGGGCCTCTTCGACCACCTCGGGCGATAGCAGCATAGCGGCCAGTACATTGGCCTCTGCATCTTGGTTTTGGGGAAGACCCAACTTTGAGCCGCGGTCCTCAACCGTCAGCCCGGTCTCCCTATCGTCATATGCCATGAGCATCCTCATTCATATCGCTTGCGAGCATCCATAGTATCAGCCACGGTCCCAAAACGCGCCGCGCGCCGCCAATCATCACCGAACCAAACGGATGAACGGTCCTGTATATAGGACTTCGACGCAACGTTCACCATGACACTCGCTCAGCGCAAAAAAACAAAAGGGCGCCCTGGTTTCCCAGAGCGCCCTTCTTAGAACAAGATTGTTGCGTTGCAGCAAATGCTACTCGGCAGCAGCCTCAGTCTCGACCTCGGCGGTCTCGGCCTCGGCGGCCTCAGCGGCCTCCTCGACCTCAGCCTCGGCAGCGAGCTCCTCGGCGGTAACGCCGACGAGAACGACAACCTCGGCCTTGATCTCGCGGTACAGCGAGATGGCAACGGTGTGGGCACCGGCAACCTTGATGGGCTTACCGAGCTCGACGCGCTTGCGGTCGATGTCCATACCGAGCTGAGCCTTGATGGCGTCAGCGATCATAGCGGCGGTAACGGAGCCAAAGAGGATGCCCTCGTCGCCGACCTTGACGTCAACGGTGACCGTCTTGCCCTCGAAGGCAGCCTTGGTCTCGTTGGCGGTAGCCAGACGGACGGCCTCGCGCTTGGCGATGTTGTTGCGACGCTCGTCAAGCTGCTTGAGGTTGCCCTTGGTGGCGGCAACAGCGAGCTTCTTGGGGAACAGGAAGTTCTCAGCGTAACCCTGAGCGACCTCTACGACGTCACCCTCGCCGCCCTTGCCCTTGATCTCATCGAGAAGAATAACCTTCATGATGCGTCTCCCTTCTTAGCCGCGGTCGCGGTTGCCACGAGAGGAAACCACGGGGACGGTGTACGGCAGGAGAGCCATCTCGCGGGCGCGCTTGATGGCGTTGGCGATGTCATGCTGATGCTGCGTGCAAGCGCCAGTGACGCGGCGGGGCTTGATCTTGCCACGGTCGGTCATGTACTTACGGAGAAGCTGAGTGTCCTTATAGTCGATGAACTCAGTGTTCTCCTTGCAGAACTGGCAGTACTTACGACGCGGCTGACGTGCAGAAAAATCATTAGCCATGTCAAAATACCTTTCATTTGGCAACTTCGGCGAACCGAAGCCGCCTCTCACTCAAAAATAGGTGAACAACCCTTAGAACGGGATGTCCTCATCGTAGACGTCGACCGCGGGCGGCGTAGCCACCGGCGCGGCAGGACGTGCTGCAGGCGCGGGAGCTGCGGGGGCGTAACCGCCCTGGTCGTAGCCACCCTGGCCACCACGGGAGCTCATAAACTCGATCTCATCGACGATGACCTCAAGTTTGCTCCGGCGCTGGCCGTCGCGCTCCCAAGAGCTGTAGCGCAGCTTGCCCTCGATCGCGACCTTGTTTCCCTTTGCCAGGAAACGGCTCACGGCCTCGGCGCGGGTGCCGAACATGGTGCAGTCGACAAAGTTGGGATAGTCCTCCCACTCGCCAGTCTGCGCGTTGCGGCGACGATCGTTCACGGCGACGCCAAAGGACAGAACCTGGGTTCCGCCGGCTGTGGCGCGCAGCTCGGGATCGCGGGTGAGGTTACCGGTGATGTTCACTCGATTGATGCTCATAACTCACTACTTCCTCTTGGGGCACAAGCCCAGTCCAAAACGACAGTCTTACTCCTGGTCGTCGCGACGGACGATCATGTGGCGGACCACAGCGTCGGTGATGCGCAGGACGCGATCAAGCTCGGCGATCTGGGTAGGATCTGCGTGGAAGTTGATGAGGGTGTAGTCACCATCGGTGAGGTCGTTGATCTCGTAGGCGAGCTTGCGCTTGCCCCACTCGTCAACGGAGTCGACCTTGCCAGCGCCCTCAGCGATCGTGGTATCGATACGCTTCATAACAGCGAGACGAGTCTCGGGGTCGAGCGACGGGTCAACAAAGAACAGCAGTTCATAAGCCTTCATATTGTCACCTCCTCTGGGCAAATGTGGCTTCAGGTCGTGAAGGTGCGCCTGAAGCAGGAAAAGACTTGGTAATAATATCTTTCAACCTCCTAGGCTGCAAGAATATGCAGCTACAACCTCATGACCTCCACATATGCCCATACTCGCACGACGTTTCATGCGCATTCCAACCAAATGCTGACCAAAAGCTTGACGGATCTGTGGACAAGATACGGTGCCGTGAGGACAAGCTGAGCCAAGTCGCAGGTCAACGGGCGCATGGTTGTGGTCGCAAAATGCATACCAGTGGCCCACAGCACCACCCAAAGATTTTTAAATTCATTGCCAAATCGCTTATAAATACCCCTTTTGAACAATTGAGTTGATCAACTACGCTGGTCGGAAGCCGTTTTTTGGCATCTCAAACCCCGCTGCAACGCCAAACGCGGCCAAGCGTTTTAAAAAATGCCAACTTTTCTGTTTGCACTTTGCGATTCCTCGTGTATACTGACTTTCGCATTTAACGGAGAGTTGTCCGAGTGGCCGAAGGAGCACGATTGGAAATCGTGTAGGCGTCAAAAGCGTCTCCAGGGTTCAAATCCCTGACTCTCCGCCAGTTAATTCCAAAGCAGGCCTTCGAGCCTGCTTTGTTTTTACCCCACGCGGAGGGGTGGCAGAGTGGTTGAATGCGGCGGTCTCGAAAACCGTTTGGCCTGTATAAGGTCACGAGGGTTCGAATCCCTCCTCCTCCGCCATTAGATGGTATGAGCCCCAGCAATGGGGCTTTTTTCTTTTTGTGCACATTTCAATTACGTTCAGGAGGAGGGATTCGGACCCGCCAGGGCGCGGAGCGTAAAGAAAACGCGCCCGTGGCGCGTTTTTAGCGCAGCGCGGTCGGCGTAAGCCGACCGGATAAATTTTGAGCTCCGCTCAAAATTTGGACATCCCTCCTATTCAGCCACGCCCCCATCGCTTTTGATCCCAACTTGAATCTCAAATGTGTACATCACCCTCCAAAAGCGACATTTTTCGACATCTTTGGAGGCTGATGTACACGTTTGGTGCCTACGCCCCCACCCAGTCGCAACCGTTTACCGAGCAATAGGGTCGCCAGGCCCGCCAACCATGTACTATGTACGGGCATTGTCCAAACCCACAACCCAAAGGACCTCATCTTGCCCGTCGTCGCCGCTATAACCATTACCTCACATGCCTCAGATGCCATGGTCGCTATTCCGTTTTGGCTCGAGATGTTCGCTGTTGTCGCTGCATCGATCTCGGGTGTACTGGTTGCGCGCGAGCACAAGCTCGACCTGGTGGGCGCCGTCGCGCTCGCGGTAGTCTGCGGTCTGGGCGGCGGTCTCTTGCGCGACATGACGCTACAGGTGGGCAACGTCTACATCCTCAACCAGCCGATGGCACTCCCGCTTTCCATTGCCACGGCAGCCATCATCTATATTTTCCCGGCAATCGTCGACAAACCCGAAAAACTCATTCCCCTGCTCGACATCATCTCGGTCGGCATCTACGCCGCCACTGGAGCAGACAAGGCGCTGGTCTACGGCTTTGCGCCGGCGGTGTGCATCATGATGGGCTTTTTCACCGCGGTGGGCGGCGGCATGTTGCGCGACGGCTTTATGGGCGTGGTTCCGGGCATTTTCCAACGTACTAACTTTTATGCCATCGCCGCCATCGCCGGATCGACAAGCTATGTGTGCCTCGTTATGAGCGGCATCATGAGCAATGTCGCCGCGCTGGTCGTATGCGTTGTCGTGACCATGGGTCTGCGCTGGCTCTCGCTGCGCTTTGATATCAAAAGCCCCACCGAAGAAGATATCGCGCGCTTCTTGCACCGTAAAAAGTAGACAGCATGGCACGACCCTTCGAAATGCAACCGAGAGGCTCTTTTAGAGCGCCCACGCGTTGGGTACCCTGTTAGGTATATGCCGAACACCTAACAAAAGGATCAACCATGGCTTTCAATCAAACCGTGACGGCGCCGTCACACAAGATGCGTCGCTGCCTGCTTATGGCATTCGCGCTCATCGCGCTCGCGCTCACCGCACTTCCCACGGAGTCGTTCGCCGGCACGGACACCGCTGGAAACGTACTTGCGACCGACAATGACGCCAATCCGTCCGGCGTCGAAGGCGACCTGTACTGGGCCGGTCAGGCCCTCAACTTGGACGATACGTCCATCGACCGCGATATCATCGCCGCGGGCGATACCCTCTCGATTCGCGACTGCACAGTGGGCGGCGCCATTCGTCTTGCGGCGCGCACCATCGATGTTGCCAAGACCACGGTTGATGGCAGCGTCACGGTCGTCGGTCAGCATGTCGTGCTCAATTCCGACAGCACCGCCAACTGTTTCTATGCGATAGGCGAGACGGTTGCCCTGCGCGGCTCTACCAAGTCGGCAGCGCTTGCGGGCGACACGGTGACCATCGATGGCACCGTCAAGGGCGATGTCGAGGTTTGGGCCGACAAGCTCATCCTGGGCAAGAACGCCCACATCACCGGCACCGTGAACGCGCACGTCTCCGAGGACCCCGAGCGCGCCGCGGGAGCCGAGGTCGGTGCGCTCAAGATCGACCGCACCGAGAACGAGGATACTTCCACCGTTAACGATGTCATCGGCGGTATCGTCGCCGCGGCACTCTCGACCTGCTTTGTCGCTCTGCTGCTCGAGCTCATCTTTCCGCGCGCGACCGCCAGCGCCGCCGGCATGCTCCACCAGCGCTCCATGCCCCTGTGGGTGAGCGGTCTTCTGGGCACGATTGCTATCGTCCCCGCCGTCCTACTGCTGATTATCTCTATCGCTGGTCTGTCGCTTGCCGGAACCCTCTTGTGCGGCGTTATCGGCATCGCGTTGATGTCGAGTGCCTTTGCGGGGTGCGCGATCGCCCGCATGGTTGGACACAACCAAAACCGCTACGCCATGGCAGCCGTGGGCGGCGTAATCGCAGGCGCCCTCACGGGGCTTCCCCTCGTAGGTGACTTCATCAGCGGCGTGGCCTTTGTCTTTATGCTCGGTTACATCATCCAAATCATCTGGCGCAACGCCCGCGTCAAGCCGCAGCAGCCGGCTAACACGCCAGGACTCCCCACCGCTTAGCCGCCAACCACCACAAAGGGACCAGGCACCTTTGTGGTGGTGCAGACCAGCTCAGTCCCTATGCACAAAAAGGGCGCCGACCATTACGGTCGACGCCCTTTCTTGTTAGACGCTATAAAGTCCAGCGCTTATTTGTTGACCTGGCCGGCGCGGACGGCGGCCTTCTTGCGGTCGGTGGCGTTGAGCAGGCGCTTGCGCAGGCGGATGTTCTTGGGGGTAATCTCGACCAGCTCGTCGTCGGCGATGTACTCCAGCGCCTCCTCCAGCGAGAAGGTGCGGGGCGGCACCAGCTGAACGGAGATATCGGAGGTCGAGGAACGCTGGTTGCCCAGGTTCTTGGTACGGGCGATGTTGACGACCATGTCGCCGGCCTTGCTGCGCTCGCCCACGATCATGCCCTCGTAGCACTCGGTGCCCGGCTCAACAAACAGCTGGCCGCGCTCCTGCAGCGTGCCCAGAGCGTAGGCAACGGCCTTCTCGGTGGTCATGGAGATCATGGCGCCGTTCTGACGGTTACCGATCTCGCCGGCGTAAGGACCGTACTCCAGGAAGGTGTGGTAGAAAACGCCCTCGCCGTGGGTGACGTTCATGATGCGGTTCTTAAGGCCCATGATGCCGCGGGTCGGGATCTTAAACTCGAGGTGCGTCACGATGCCCGAGGTGTCCATGCTCGTCATG
This sequence comes from uncultured Collinsella sp., assembly GCA_900552185.1. Classification (GTDB taxonomy): domain Bacteria; phylum Actinomycetota; class Coriobacteriia; order Coriobacteriales; family Coriobacteriaceae; genus Collinsella. The sequence goes on from URYT01000046.1 coordinate 8,838, forward strand.
ATGCCACCGGAGGTACCGAAGACCTCAACGACCTTGCCCGAGTACTCGTCCGGGCACTCGACGACGGCCTGCTCGACAGGCTCCATCTTGTTGCCGTTCTCATCCTTCTTAAACAGAACGCGGGGACGGCCGACCTGGAACTCAAAGCCCTCGCGGCGCATGGACTCCATCAGAACGGACAGGTGCAGAATGCCGCGGCCCGAGACCTCGACGCCGCTCTTGTCCTCGAGCTCCTCGATCTTCATGGTCACGTTGTTCTCGGCCTCGTTGAACAGGCGCTCCTTGAGCTGACGGGCGCCCACGATGTCGCCGTCGCGACCGACCAGCGGAGAGGTCGAAGCCTCAAAGACGATGGACAGGGTCGGCGGGTCGATCTCGATGGGCTCGAGTTCAACGGGGTTCTCGGGGTCGGTGTAGACATCGCCGATATCGGTGCGATCGATGCCCACGACGGCGGCGATGTCACCGGCGCCGACTTCCTGGCACTCGGTGCGGCCCAGGTAGTCGAAGGTAAAGAGCTGCTTGACGGTAGCGGTGGCGCTGGAACCGTCATTCTTGACAACCAGGATCTGGTCGCCCTGGTGGATGGTGCCGGAGTACACGCGACCGATGCCGATACGGCCAACGAAGTTGGAGTGGTCGATGGTCACGCACTGCATGGCCAGCGGGGCGTTCTCGTCAACCTCGGGCGCGGGCATGTCGTCGATGATCATATCGAGCAGCGGATACATGTCCATGTTGCCGTCGTTGGGGTCAAGGCGGGCAAAGCCATTCATGGCGCTGGCGTAGACCACGTGCTCCATGGCGAACTCAAGCTGGTCGTCGGTAGCGCCCAGGTCGGCCATAAGGTCGAGGCAGTCGTTGTAGGCCTTCTCGGGGTTGGCACCCGGACGGTCGATCTTGTTGATGACGATCATGATCTTAAGGCCGGTGTCGATAGCGTGACGCAGCACGAAGCGGGTCTGGGGCATGGGGCCCTCAAAAGCGTCGACCAGCAGCAGGGCGCCGTCGGCCATACGCAGCACGCGCTCGACCTCGCCGCCAAAGTCGGCGTGGCCCGGGGTGTCGATGACGTTGATCTTGACGTCCTTGTACTCGATAGAGATGTTCTTGGCGAGAATCGTAATGCCGCGCTCGCGCTCCTGGTCGTTGGAATCCAGGACGCGGTCCTCGACCTGCTGGTTGGCACGGAAGGCGTCCGTGGCACGCAGGAGCTTGTCGACCATCGTCGTCTTGCCGTGGTCGACGTGAGCGATGATGGCGATGTTCCTCAGATTGTCTACGCGCATGTAGTTCCCCTATCTTCTATCTATATACAACCGGCACGCGTATGCGGCCCGCCCAGCGATACAACGCTCAGCGGGAATATTGAGCCTTTTACCGAAAACTCGTCTATTTTAGCGATTTTAGATGAGAGGGGTTTCCTCACCTGCAGGTTCAGGGTCGCTCCACATAAAACCATCGCCGGCGCCCATGCCCTCATACAGCACATATGCCGAAAAACCGCTCTCGAGCGTGGTTTCGAAGAAGCTCACGAGCAGAGCATCGTGATAGCCGCCGTCAATCTCGACGCAGCCGGTGTAGCCGATGGCATAGCGAGCGATACGGCCCAGGCCCTCGTCCTTAAGACCCATCTTGTGCTCGGAGATAAAGTTGGTGGCCGCCTCGAGGCACGCCTCTTCGCCGTCCTCGTCGAGCGCCGCCAGATAACGGTTGGAAGCGGCGTCCTCAATTGCCACGACCACGCCAGGGTTTTCACCGGCGGCAAGGTCGTCCAAGAACGCGCCGATCAGATCGCACACCATGGCGTCGAGCTCGGCGGAGACGTTACCGGCGTCCTGCATATCCTGTGCCATCTTTAGACCTTCCCATCGAGTCTGGCGTCGTTACAGTTCTTGTGCCTCAGCAGCGATCTTAGCGGCAGCGTCGCGGGCGCGCATCATATCCATCGCGCGCTTGTCGAGTACCTTGATCTGACTGGTCAGCATGACCGCATCGACCACGCCCCAGATCATAAGGCCCGTAGAGATCGAAAACCCAAGCGCACCAACTGTACCACGAAGGCGCGAACAGATTGCCGCGACAAGGGCGGAGACGACAACCATCTTGATAAACGAGCCGCGGCGTTCGCGAAGCGTGCGGGCCTGCGTCACATAGGCAATGCGAGCCGCCTCAGAAGCCTCCGAGCGCATCTGGGCCTCGCGCGCAATGGCCGCCGCCTCAGCCGACATACCGCCGGCCATCAGCGAACGCTCCGCAGCCTGGACGCCCCGCATTTAGAAGTCATCGGGGGAGAGCGTATGGACGAACTCGTCGAACTTCTCGAACTCTTGCTCGTCGTCGACTTCCTCGGCATGGGCAGAAACGGTGCCCAGGCGATTCATGATGTCGTCTTCAACGAACATGGGGGCATTACTGCGTACGGCGAGGGCGATGGCGTCGCTCGGACGCGCATCGATCTTATGCTCGTTGCCATCGGCCAACACGACAACCGTCGCGTAAAACACGGGCGGCTCGGCGCGAACGATTTCGATGCGTTCGAGCTTGGCACCCAGGGCACCAACAGTATCGAGCAACAGGTCATGGGTAATCGGGCGCTCGGCGCGACCGCTATCGATGCCGCGGCTGATGGCAGCAGCTTCAAACGAACCAGTCTGAATGGAAAGGGAACGCAGTGGCGCGGGCGAGTCCGATTTGCTGCAGCGCTCGCGAAGCACGATAAGCGATGGCACGGGACCGGCGGCCATGACGATGGTCTCTATGTCGACACGAACCATGGAACACCTCCGGTACGTAGCGGTTAACACGCGGCAGTCCGCCGCATTGAATAGCTATACTACCCAAACTTTCGCACAGCACACAAAACCAAAATGAGATTTATCGCAGACAAGAAAAAAGCCCCGAGGCAATGCCCCAGGGCTCTTCACAGTTTTGATGGTGGACCTGACAAGATTCGAACTTGTGACCTCCCGGTTATCAGCCGGACGCTCTAACCAACTGAGCTACAGGTCCATCATGGTGGAGGTTAGGGGGATCGAACCCCTGACCTCAGGCTTGCAAAGCCCGCGCTCTCCCAGCTGAGCTAAACCCCCACGGAGACAGTAATAAACACCCCAGCGGCGACTCGGCTCTCGCTGGGGTGTTTATTGCGAAAGAAGTGGTGGACCTGACAAGGTTCGAACTTGTGACCTCCCGGTTATCAGCCGGACGCTCTAACCAACTGAGCTACAGGTCCATCATGGTGGAGGTTAGGGGGATCGAACCCCTGACCTCAGGCTTGCAAAGCCCGCGCTCTCCCAGCTGA
>URYT01000047.1 GCA_900552185.1 uncultured Collinsella sp.
AGTTCCGGTCGTGGACGCGGCGGATCCCGTACTCCTCAAAACAACGGGCTCGATCCGCGTATCGTCTACGCCGGCATTGGTGCCGTGGTGTTGCTGCTGATTGTGCTCATCGTGGTGCTTCTGCGCGGCTGCGCATCTTCGGCGCCCGAGAACACGCCCGAGACGCCCACTGCCACCAAGACGACGACTAAGAAGTCTTCTAAGAAGACCGAAACGGTCGACGAGGATGAAGACACCGATGAGGCGACGGATGAGTCGACTGATTCGGACGCCACCAAGACGACGGCCAAGAAGGAAGAGAACGAGGTCACGAAGGTCAAGGTCTCCGTTGCCAAGGGAAAGACCGCGTGGATTGAGGTCAAGGTCGACGGAAAGTCGGTCTATGGCGCCCAGGCGACTGGCCCCTTTGAGCAGGAGTACTCGCCCGAGTCCTCGATCGAGATCACCACGTCCAAGCCTTCCGATGTCACCGTTACCAAGAACGGTGAAAAGGTCCGTTACGATACCAAGACCTCGGGCGTGGCGCGTGTGACGATCACCGTTCCCAAGAAGGAGACGACTGATTCCGAGAATGGTGAAAGTTCTGATGGTACCGACACCACCGATGGTACCGACACCACCGACGGCACCGATGCCCAGTCCACGGATGGCGCCGATACCGCATCTGACGGTCAGACGCCCACCGATTCTACCGACTATTCGTACGATAGCTACTAAGCCGCTCGTACGCGAAAGGAAACATCATGGCTAAAGATTCCAGCTTCGACGTCGTGTCCGAGGTCAACATGCAAGAGGTCGACAACGCCTTCCAGCAGACCACGCGCGAGATTTCCCAGCGCTATGACCTTAAGGATTCTGGCGCTACGATCGAGCTTTCGAAGGGTGACAAGCTCTTTACGATCAACGCCCCGGCCGACTTTGTCTCCAAACAGATTATCGACGTGTTGAGCTCCAAGCTCATCAAGCGCGGCATCGACCTCAAGGCTGTCTCGTGGGATGCTCCGCAGGCGGCGTCGGGCGGCACCGTGCGCGTGCTCGGCCATATCGTCGAGGGTATCGACCAGGCGACCGCCAAGAAGATCAACAAGGACATCAAGGATCAAAAGCTCAAGGTCAAGGTGGCCATCGAGGCCGACAAGCTGCGTGTTTCCTCTGCTTCGAAGGACGCGTTGCAGACCGTGATTCAGTTCCTGCGCGACCAGGACTACGGCCAGCCGCTGCAGTTCACCAACTACCGCTAATATCAATCGAAAGGACCGCTCTCCAACATGGATACACCGTTGGGCTCCGTGCTCTACATCACCCTCGGGTGCGCTAAGAACGAGGTTGACACCGACCGCATGCGTTCTCTTTTGACCGCCGCGGGCTACCAGGAGGCATTCGACCCGCAGGATGCCGATATCGCCATCGTCAATACTTGCTCGTTCCTCGCCTCCGCAACGTCCGAGAGCATCGAGACCACGCTCGAGCTCGCCAACGAGGTTCAGGACGGCGTTCGTTCTTGCCCCATCGTCATGTGCGGCTGCGTGCCGTCGCGCTATGGCGATGACCTACCTGACGAGCTGCCCGAGGTCGCTGCCTTTGTGAAGGCCGAGGAGGAGGACGGCATCGTGGCGGTCATCGATGGCGTGCTGGGTGTCGAGCGCGAGATTGCAGCCTATATCCCGCAGGTCAAACGTACCGTCGAGGGTGCTGTCGCTTACGTCAAGATTTCCGATGGCTGCAACCGCTTCTGCAGCTTCTGCATGATTCCCTACATCCGCGGCCGCTATCATTCGCGCAATGCCGAGAGCATCATCTCCGAGGTGCGCGACCTGGTTGCCGGCGGTGTGCGCGAGATCGTGCTGATCGGCCAGGACACGGGCATCTGGGGTACCGACTTTGCCGACGAGGACGTCGCCGATGGCTCGCCGCGCAATCTGGCGCAGCTGCTGCGTGCCGTCGCCGAGGCCGTGCGCCCGCACAACGTCTGGGTCCGCGTGCTCTATCTGCAGCCCGAGGGCATGACTGACGAACTCATCGAGACGATTCGCGATACGCCCGAGGTGCTGCCCTATATCGATATCCCCGTGCAGCACTGCGACGCGCGCATCCTCAAGGCTATGCGCCGTTCTGGTTCGCGCCAGGAGCTCGAGGACCTGTTCCGCGACCTTCGCGAGCGCATCCCCGGCATCGTGATTCGTTCCACGGCCATGGTCGGCTTCCCGACCGAGACCGACGACGAGTTCCGCGACCTTATCGACTTTATGGACACCGTCGGCTTTGACTACACGAGCGTCTTTGCCTACTCGCAGGAGGAGGGCAGCCTGGCCGCTAAGATGGAGGGTCAGGTCGACGAAGAGGTCAAGCTCGAGCGCGCCCAGGAGGCCATGGACCTGGCCGAGTCGCTCGGTTTTGCCGCCACTGCCGCACATGTGGGCGAGCGCGCCCAGGTGATCGTCGACGGTATCGAAGAGACCGAGGATGGCGCCGAGCTGATCGGCCATGCCTGGTTCCAGGCGCCCGATTCCGATGGCGCGGTGCATCTGGACGCCAGCGAGGCGTCCGTGGGCGATATTCTGACCGTCGAGTTTACCGATAGCTTCTGCTATGAGCTTATCGGTCATGTTGTGGAGTAGGAGAGCGTCGTGGCTAACGAGAGCAATAAGGAACTGACGAGTGTCTGGACGCCCGCCAACATCGTGACGTGCGTTCGCATCGTCTTTATCCCGGTGTTCATGATCGTGTCGGCGCTTTCTCACACGAGTGTTGCCGGTACGGATTGGAGCACCTACGACGGCCCGCTCGCCGCCGCTGCCTTCATTCTGTATGTGATCCTGTCGTGCACCGATAAGGTCGACGGTTATCTGGCGCGTTCGCGCAACGAGATCACCGACTTCGGTAAATTCTTGGACCCCATCGCCGATAAGCTGCTCGTGTTCTCGGCCCTGCTGCTGTTCTTGGATTTTGGCGCGGTGACCGTGTGGTCCGTGTTCATTATCCTGTTCCGTGAGCTTCTGGTGAGCGCCCTTCGCATGGTCGCGAGTGCGGCCGGTGTGGTCGTTGCGGCCGATAAGCTCGGCAAGTACAAGACGGCAACCACGATGGTCTCCATTTGCGGTTACCTGTGCGTTTTTGCTATGGCCGGCTTGCACCTTGGCCCGATGGCGCTGACGCTCGGCATCTACTCGGTGTCGCGCTTCCTGTACGCCGTTGCCGTTGTCCTGACCGTTATCTCGGGCGCCCAGTACTTCTGGAACTGCCGCAAGATCGTCTTTTCGGTCTAGGTCCTGGTGGGTATGACGGACTCTTTTGAGCAGATTTCCGCACATAACGAGGAGCTGGCGCGTGATATTGTCGAGCGCGCGAGCGCTCGGGGCGTGACGGTTTCGACGGCTGAGTCGCTGACGGCGGGTATGATCGCCTCGACGATTGCCGATATCCCGGGCGCCTCGGCGGTGCTGCGTGGCGGTGCGGTGACCTATTGCGATGAGATTAAGCATCGTGTTCTTGGTGTTGAGCAGGAGACGCTCGACCGCTATACCGCGGTGTCGCATCAGACCGCGCGCGAGATGGCGGTGGGTTCGCTGGAGCTGTACCAGAGCGATATTGCAGTGAGCGCAACGGGTTATGCCGGCCCCGGCGGTGGCACTGAGGACGATCCGGCGGGCACTTTCTATATTGGCTGGGCGCATCGTTCCGCCGATGGGGGCGTGCCGGTCGTGGACTCTGTGCGCTGCCACTATGAGGGCGACCGTTCGTGTGTTCGTGCCCATGCGGTCGCGGAGGCATTGGGGCGCATTGCCCTTGTGCTCAACTCTATGGAATAGACATGTTTTAAGGGGCCTTAGGGCCCCTTAATTGTGGAGATAGGGACCTCTGACATATTTAGCGTTTGTGCTGGTTGTAGATGTATTTTTGCCTGCCTTGTTCATATTTGGTCCTTTGTGGTCAAGTATTTGGTCAGTGTTTGGTCGGCGTTTGGTTGGGTTTTGGAAAGACCGCCTGCATATGATTGGCCTGAACGGTTGACCACGAACAGCCGTTCGTTTATTATCGATGCAGGTTGTTAAGAGGAGGGCTATTCATGGCCAAGAATTCAGGTCCCGTACGTACCGTTCATGCTCGCACGACGGGTAAAGAGCGCGATGAGATGATCGCCACCACCAAGGCCGAGATCGAGAAGAAATTCGGCCAGGGTTCCATCATGAGGTACGGCGACGGTGGCCCCGAGCTCGAGGTCGAGGCCATTCCCACGGGCGCCCTGGCCCTCGATGCCGCGCTGGGTATCGGCGGCGTGCCGCGCGGCCGTATCGTCGAGATTTACGGTCCTGAGTCCTCCGGTAAGACGACGCTTTCGCTCGAGATCCTGGCCGAGGCCCAGGCAATGGGTGGCGTTGTGGCATTTATCGATGCCGAGCACGCGCTTGATCCCACGTATGCCGCGCGCATTGGCGTGGATATCGACGAGGTACTGATTTCCCAGCCCGATACGGGTGAGCAGGCGCTCGAGATTGTTGACATGCTCGTGCGTTCCGGCGCCATCGATGCTATCGTCGTCGACTCCGTCGCCGCGCTGACCCCGCGTGCCGAGATCGAGGGAGAAATCGGCGACACTACGGTCGGTCTTCAGGCTCGCCTGATGAGCCAGGCGCTCCGCAAGCTCGCCGGCTCGCTGTCCAAGTCCAACACGACGTGCATCTTCATTAACCAGCTGCGTGAGAAGATCGGCGTCATGTTCGGCAACCCCGAGACCACGACGGGCGGCCGCGCCCTTAAGTTCTTCTCTTCGGTGCGTATCGACATTCGCCGCATCGACAGCATTAAGCTTAAGGACGAGGTTATCGGTAACCGCGTGCGCGCCAAGGTCGTTAAGAACAAGGTGGCAGCTCCGTTCCGTTCTGCTGAGTTCGACATCATGTACGGTACGGGCATCTCTAAGGAGGGCTCGATTCTGGACATGGCTGTCGAGTGCGGCATTTGCAAGAAGATGGGCTCCTGGTTTGCCTATGGCGAGGATAAGCTCGGCAACGGTCGCGAGGCCGCCAAGGCGTTCCTGCGCGAACACCCCGATTGTGCCGACGAGATTGAGCATAAGGTCCGCCTTGCCTGTGGACTTGAGTTTGATGACGATGCTCCGTCCGAGGTCGAGCTGACCGATCAGCCTGCGCCTAAGGAGTTTGACGAGCTTTACGCCATCGATGGTTCCGCCATGCTCGATGATGACGACGAGTAGCGGTTACGCTCATGTCGTATACGGTGACCGAGGCCACGGTCGTCTTTCCCGATAAGAAGGCGGCCTCCTCGTTCTCGAGCGGGTATGCGTCCAAAAAGCCTTGCGCACAAATCGATTGTGAGCTTGAGGGCGGTTTTGAGCGGTCCATTTGGATTCCCGTGCGGGTCGCGCGGCTGTATGTCAAAAACCGCCCCGATCTTCCCTGTGATTGGGACAACTTTCGTGAGGCGGTGCAGCTCATCGAGCGTAAATGTGCACTTACCATGGTGACCGAGATGCTATCGCGCCGCGACCATGCGACGGGTGAGGTCCGTGACAAGCTGGCTTGCTACGGCTTTCACCAGCCTGCGATCGATTTCGCCGTCGAGCGCGCCACCGAGTATCGCTTTTTAGACGAGAGCCGCTTTTGCTCGTACTTTATCGAGGAGCGCAAGCGGCGCGGTTGGGGACAGCGCAAAATCGAGACCGAGCTCAAGCGCCGTCATGTCGTGCTCGATGACATTCCCGGTTATCCCGAGGATTATTTTGCCGTCGAAGACGATTTGGCGCGTGCGTCAGCCCTGCTCGCCAAGCGTCGTGTTCCAGAGACGCGCGGATTCGAAAAACTGGTTCGTTTTTTGATGGGCAAGGGCTTTTCGTATCACATCGCCGCCGATGCCGCTAAGGCGCGTCTCGATGCCGAACGCGAGGAATGTGCAGTTTAGGCGTATGCGCTTTGTGGCCCTGCCGTTCACCGCGTTTTAGCCGCCGTGCCGGGGCCATTTATTTGACAGTTGTTGTGGTTCAACGTACGATAAACACTGTCATTTGCTTTGTGATATGTGCTCATCTGTGATGAGTTTGTTTATATGTTTATCTGTATCCGACCCGCATAAGCTGCGCCCATATTACTCAAATGTCGCGAGCCGTTCGTAAGGACGGTTCGCTTTGTTGTGTAACGAATCCATAAAAAGGAGTGAGCATGCCTATCATCGCAGCGCTCGTTGGCATCGTTTTGGGTGCCATCGCCGCCATTGCCTACATGCGCACCGCCAAGCAGGGTAGTCTTCACGAGGCCGACGAAAAGATCCAGTCGGCACACGCACAGGCTGAGTCCCTGATCGGTGATGCTAAGCGTCAGGCCGAGACCCTCAAAAAAGAGGCTCTGCTCGAGGCTAAAGAGGAGATCATCAAGAACAAGCAGGCCGCCGAGGCCGAGGACAAGCAGCGTAAGAGCGAGATTCGTACGCTCGAGAACCGTGTGATGCAGCGCGAGGAGTCCCTCGATCGCCGAAACGACGCTCACGACAAGCGTGAGCACCAGCTGTCCAGCCAGGCCGGTCAGGTCGAGAAGCGCTCCCGCGAGCTTGAGGAGCTCTGCGCCAAGCAGACCTCCGAGCTCGAGCGTATCGCCGACCTGACCCGCGAGGACGCCCACAAGGAGCTCCTCGATAAGGTTCGCGGCGAGGTCACCCACGAGGCTGCCACGATCATTCGCGAGTCCGAGCAGCAGGTTCGCGCCGAGTGCCACAAGACCGCCCAGGAGATTCTGTCCCTGGCGATTCAGCGCTGCGCTGCCGACCACACAGCCGAGGTCACCGTTACCTCCGTGCACATTCCCTCTGATGACCTCAAGGGCCGTATCATCGGTCGCGAGGGTCGCAACATCCGGACCTTCGAGCAGGTTTCCGGCGTCAACCTCGTGATCGACGACACGCCCGAGACTGTCGTTCTTTCGAGCTTCGACCCGGTCCGTCGTGAGACCGCCCGTGTTGCCCTCGAGAACCTCATCGCCGACGGCCGCATTCACCCCGCCCGCATCGAGGAGATGTATCACAAGGCTGCCGACCTGGTTCAGCAGCGCGTGCGCGAGGCTGGCGAGCAGGCTGCCTTCGATACCGGCATCCACGACCTGCATCCCGAGATCGTCAAGACCCTTGGTGCCCTGCGCTACCGTACCTCGTTTGGTCAGAACGTGCTTCAGCACTCCCTCGAAGTCTCTGACCTGTGCGGCGTGATGGCTTCCGAGCTTGGCCTGGACGTTGTGACCGCCAAGCGCGCCGGCCTGCTGCACGACCTGGGCAAGGCAATCGACCATGACGTCGAGGGCCCGCATGCCGTCATCGGCGCCGAGCTTGCCCGCCGTTATGGCGAGAAGCCCGTTATCGTCCACGCTATCGAGGCTCACCATGCCGACGTCGACCCCAACACGGTGCTCGATGTCCTGGTACAGGCCGCCGATGCTGTCTCTGCCTCTCGCCCCGGTGCCCGTCGCGAGTCTGCCGAGAACTACATCAAGCGTCTTGAGAAGCTCGAGGAGATCGCCAACTCCCATGATGGCGTCGAGCGTACCTATGCCATGCAGGCTGGTCGCGAGGTCCACGTCATGGTTCAGCCGGACAAGATCTCCGATGCCCAGTCCACGGTCCTGGCTCACGATATCGCCCATCAGATCGAGGAAGAGATGGAGTATCCCGGTCAGGTGCGCGTCGTCGTGATTCGCGAGAGCCGCGCTGTCGATATCGCTAAATAACATGAGCGACGCGAACGAGCTCATCTCATTTATCGCGTCGATGTCGGGGGAGGGCAACCTTCGCGTCGAGGAGAACCTTGGCGAGGGTTATGTCCGCCTCCGCGTTTCGGAGGCCGAGAGGCGCCAGGCAAAGCACGACATTCAGCATGTCGAGGATATCGTCATTGAAATGCTCCGTAATGCTCGCGATGCTGGCGCCGACAAAGTCTATCTCGCTACGACCAAGGAAGATGGCGTCCGCACGCTTGTCTTTCTGGATAACGGTTCGGGCGTTCCGCAGGATATGCAAGAGCGAATCTTCGATGCCCGCGTTACCTCCAAGCTCGAGAGCATGAAGATGGACCTTTGGGGCGTTCACGGTCGTGGCATGGCATTGTTTTCGATCAAGCAGAACACCGACGAGGCCCGTGTGGTCACGTCCGGTGTCGATCTTGGCTCGGCCTTTAAGGTGAGCGTTGCGGCCGACCGCCTCAGCGAGCGTGCCGATCAGTCCAGCTGGCCCCAGGCCGTCAAGGATGAGGATGGACGTTATGTCTGTGCTCGCGGTCCGCATAATATTATTCGCGCTGCTTGTGAGTTTGCGCTCGAGGAGTTGCGTGGTTGCGATGTCTATCTTGGTTCTCCGTCTGAGATTGCCGCGACCCTTTATGCTCAGGCGTCAAGTCGGCTCGATACGTCGCGTCTCCTGTTCATTGATGACGAGAGCGAGCTTCCGGTTGTCGATCGTTTAGGCCTTGCCTCTGATGCCGAGGACTTTATCCGTATCTGTTCGGGTTTGGGTCTTGAGATGTCCGAGCGCACGGCCCATCGCATTTTGGCAGGGCAGATTAAACCCGTTCGCGGTGTGACCGCGCGTCTGCTGCGCGAGCGTGATTCGTCCTCGCATGCGCCGGCTCCTGTCGATCTTGCAAAGGATCGTCGCGGGCTACGTATTGCCAAGGATGACATGGCACAGTTTTCGCGTGCTGTGGAGCGTGACTTTAATGACCTTGCCGCCCGGTACTATCTCAACCTTTGCGGTGACCCAAAGATTCGTGTTTCGCGTGATCGAATCACTGTGACCTTCGATCTTGCCAAAGAGGAATAGTGCCTTTACCGAGTCCACTCGGTACGATACAGTTATTGCAGTTAAAACGTACTTTTAAACGCAGGAGTTTCTTCATGGATTGCCTGAAGGTATCAAGCAAATCATCGCCCGCGTCCGTTGCCGGCGCCATCGCCGGCATGGTCAAGGATGGTGTGCCCGTCAACATTCAGTGTGTCGGCGCCGGTGCGGTCAACCAGGCCATAAAGGCCGTGGCTATTGCGCGCGGTTTTTTGATTCCAACCGGGTTTGATATTTCCTGCGCGCCCGTGTTCTCCGACATCCTCATTAACGGGGAGTCGCGCACGGCCATCCGTCTTTCTATTTACGTTCACCAGATCAATCGAGCTGCTATGGATAACGTCGTCATGGATGATGTTAAGCCTGTGGCATAGCTTCTGCTTGCCTCGATTCGCCCCCCCTCTCCATCGTTAGGACTTATGCACATGGACCAGCGTTCCGTACGCGATATTCTTGCCGGTAAAACCTACTTTATCCGCACCTTTGGCTGCCAGATGAATCAGCACGACTCCGAGCGCGTGAGCGGTCTGCTCGATTCGTATGGCTGTCTCATGGCGCTCGATCCCGAGCATGCCGATATTGTTGTCTTCATGACATGCTGTGTGCGTGAGGCCGCCGATACTCGCCTGTACGGCCAGTGCAATTCCTGTAAAAGCCTGCCGCCTTCGCCTTCGGGCAAGCGTGTGGTTGCCGTTGGTGGTTGCATCGCGCAGCGCGATGGCGAGGGCCTGCTCACCAACGTCGATAACGTCAATGTCATCTTTGGTACGCATTCCATCGCACATGTGGCAGAGCTCATTGCCGAGGCGTTCCTTGATGGCAAGCGTCATATCCGCACCAATGAGCATGAGGATACGGATGCCATGAGCATGCCGTGGCATCGCGAGACCCAGTATCACGCTTGGGTGCCCATCATGACGGGCTGCAATAATTTCTGTACCTATTGCATCGTTCCGTACGTGCGCGGTCGCGAAAAGAGCCGCTCCTTCGAGGAGATTGTCGACGAGGTGACCGGTTTGGTGCGCCAGGGCGTGCGTGAGATTACGCTGCTGGGCCAAAACGTTAACTCATATGGTCGCGATCTGTTTGGTAAGCCGCGTTTTGCCGATTTGCTGCGTGCCGTGGGCGATACGGGTGTGGAGCGCATCTTCTTTACGTCTTCGCATCCCAAGGATCTGCTGCCCGAGACCATCGACGCCATGGCCGAGACGCCTGCTGTTATGCCGCAGCTGCACCTGGCCGTCCAGTCAGGTTCGACGCGGATCCTCAAAGAGATGAATCGCCGTTATACACGCGAGGACTATCTGGGCCTGGTCGATCGCATTCGCAACCGCATGCCCGATATCGCGCTCTCGACTGACATTATCGTTGGCTTCCCGGGCGAGACTGAAGAAGACTTTGAGCAGACGCTTTCACTTGCCGAGACGGTCCGCTATGCCCAGGCCTATACCTTCATCTATTCCAAGCGCGCCGGTACCCCGGCCGCAGAGATTGACGATCCTACGCCGCATGAGGTTATTCTCGGGCGTTTCAACCGCCTGGTTAAGGTTATCGAGACCACGGCACATGAGTATAACCAGGGTGAACTTCATACTGTGGTTCCGGCGCTCATTGAGGGAACGAGTAAAAAGAACGACGCGGTCCTGCTGGGCAAGAGTCCCAAGAATCAGACCGTGCATGCGCCTATCCCCGAGGGTTACAGCATCGATCAGCTTGTTGGCAAGATTGTTGATGTTGACGTTGACGTTGCCAAGACCTGGTATTTGTCCGGCTCCGTTGTGGGTGAGCCGCGCTAATGGTTTCTTCCGGGGCACGTCTTTCCGCCGTTGCGATCGTCGGTCCGACGGCGGTTGGTAAGAGTGATGTTGCCGACCGTTTGGCCGCTCGTCTTTCGTCCGAAGTGCTGTCGTGCGATGCGATGCAAATCTATCGCGGCATGGACATCGGTACCGCAAAGATGACGCCCGATGAGTGTACGGCGCCGCTGCGTCTCGTCGACATTGTAGAGCCGGGTGTGGCATATTCTGCTGCGCTTTATCAGGCTGACGCTCGCGCGCATGTTGAACGTCTCATTGGTTCGGGTTGTCTGCCGGTTTTTTGCGGAGGTACGGGGCTATATCTCAAGGCCGCCCTCGATGAGATGGACTTTCCCTCGGGTGAACTTGAGGACGATCGCCGTGTGGGCTATCAGGAGCTTGCCGAGCGTATTGGCGAGGAAGAACTGCATGCCCTGCTTGCCGAGCGCGACCCAGAATCGGCTGCTGTTATTCATCCCCATAACGTGCGCCGTGTGATTCGTGCGCTCGAGATGCATGATGATGGTATCTCCTATGCACAGCAAAAAAGTCAGTTTAGTGTTCCGCGCGAGCATTATCATGCTCTATGGTTTGGTCTGACGCGTAATCGCGAGGTGCTCTACGAGCGCATTAACCTGCGTGTCGATCTGATGTTTGAACAGGGTCTTGTTGATGAGGTTCGCGGTCTTATGGACCAGGGGCTGGGAGATGCCCTGACTTCGATGCAGGCAATTGGCTATAAAGAGATCATTGATGCTTTCAATGGCGTGATTTCTATGGATGAGGCTCGCGAACTCATCAAGATGCGTTCGCGTCGCTATGCCAAACGTCAGCTTTCGTGGTTTAAGCGCGATGACCGTATCGTGTGGTTTGATATGGACGAGTTTACGATCGATGAGGTCGTTGAGGACATCTTGCATCGTATTGAGGCTGCCTAATGGCCCGTTTCCCCCTTGTTCCCACGGCACCCGAGCCCGAGCGTGCCATTTTAGTTGGTGTTGAGTGGCGCGACAATGCATGGCCGCTCGATCGTTCGCTTGACGAGCTTGAGCGCCTGGCCCATACGGCTGGCGCCCAGTGCGTGGCGCGTTTGTCACAGCGTCTGGTTAAGCCGTATCCAAAATCGTTTATCGGTTCCGGTAAGGTTGAGGAGCTTTGCGGGCTCGTGCATCGTATGGATGTCGATGTTGTTATCTTCGACGACGATTTATCGCCCTCGCAGCAATCCTATTTGGAGAAAGCCGTGGGCGAGCCGGTAAAGATTATCGA
>URYT01000048.1 GCA_900552185.1 uncultured Collinsella sp.
CTCGCCGGCATGCATCACGATGACGCCGCAAGTGCTCGTCTTAACGAACTCGACCATCTTGGGATCGGTGAAGCCGGTCACGTCGTTGACGATCGAGGCGCCGCAGCGCACGGCCGCCTTGGCAACCGCCACATGACGCGTGTCGATCGAGACGATGGCGCCCTCCTTGGCCAGCGCGCGCACCACGGGCAGCACGCGGCGAGCCTCCTCGTCGGGGTTGACCGGGGTAAAGCCGGGGCGCGTGGACTCGCCGCCCACGTCGATGATGTCGGCGCCGGCGTCGAGCATCGCCAGGCCGTACTCGATGGCGGCATCGGGGTCGAAGTGCTCCCCGCCATCGCTAAACGAATCGGGCGTCACGTTGAGGACGCCCATGATGCGCGGACGGTCAAAGCTGAGCTCGTACTTTCCGCACCGCCATGTCTTGCTGTCGTTCGCCATGAACATCCTCCTAAAATGCCCACGCCGCCGAGCCTGGGGAGCTGGCGGCGGGGTCGCTTTGCACTCAGTCTTTCTATTGTATCCGCGCGCGCGGGCTAGAACGCAAACGCGGCCGCGATGTCGCAAGAAATCAGCAGGTCGGCATTTGCATCCTGATCGGTGGGAGCAAGGTTGCATATGGCCAGCGTATCGCCGGTAAAGTAACGCGTAAGGCCCGCCGCCGGATACACCACGAGCGAGGTCCCACCCACAATGAGGGCATCGGCCGCGGCGATGGCGGCAACGGCACCGGTCAGCACATGCTCATCGAGCGGCTCCTCGTAGAGCACCACATCGGGCTTGATGCGCCCGCCGCACGCAGGACACACAGGCACGCCCGCGGCGTCCTCGTGCTCGCGCGAGCAAATCCACTCGGCGCTATAGACCGCGCCGCACGACTGGCAAATGTTGCGATGGACCGATCCGTGCAGCTCGAACACGCGCTGCGAGCCGGCCGCCTGGTGCAGACCGTCGATATTTTGCGTCACCACGGCGTCGAGCTTGCCGGCGCGCTCCAGCTCGGCCAGCTTGGTGTGGCAGCGATTGGGCTTGGCGCCAAGCGCGATCATCTTGGTGCGGTAGAAGTCGAAGAACTCGGCCGGATGCGCCTCGTAAAAGCTATGCGACAGCATGGTCTCGGGCGGATAGGCAAACTGCTGGTGATACAGGCCGTCCACGCTGCGGAAATCGGGGATGCCACTTGCCGTGGAAACACCAGCGCCGCCAAAGAAGACCACGCGCTTGTGGGTGTCAAACAGATCCGCCAGCGCGGCGGAGGCCTGCCTGGGGTCCGATATTGCCTGCGTCATATGAGTCCTCCGTCCTTGTTAGTCGGGCAGCGTTGAGCGACGTCCCAGCATGCGGCCTTTAAGTCAGCATGCGCGGATCCCACCCCGCCCCTGTTGCGCTAATCTTAAGCCTGCCAACCCCGTCGAAAGGACACCATGCCTCAGACTTACACTTTCGCCTCGTGGAACGTCAACGGCCTGCGCGCCGTGCTCAAAAAGGACCCGAGCTTTATCCAGATCGCGCAAGAACTCGACGTCGATATCCTGGCACTGCAAGAGACCAAGCTGCAGGAGGGCCAGGTCGATATTGACCTGCCCGGCTATCACCAAACCTGGAGCTACGCCGAGCGTAAAGGCTATTCGGGCACCGCGGTCTTTAGCCGCCAGGAGCCGCTGCGCGTACTGCGCGCCGATGCGCTGCTGCCCTACGCCGGCGGAGGCGAGGCGGCCGTGCTCGTCGCCCAAGCCGCAACCGAGGGCCGCGTCTGCGCGCTCGAGTTCGACAAATTCTGGTTTGTGGATGTCTACACGCCCAACGCACAAAATGAGCTCGCGCGCATCGACGTGCGTATGGCCTGGGACGATGCCTACCGCGGCTTTTTGAACGCGCTCGAGCGCGAGACCGGCAAACCCGTCGTAACCTGCGGCGACTTTAACGTGGCGCATGAGGAGATCGACCTTAAGAACCCCAAGTCCAACCGCGGCAACGCAGGCTTTTCGGACGAGGAACGCGGCAAGTTTACCGAGCTGCTCAACGCCGGCTTTACCGATACCTGGCGCGCGGCAAACCCCGACGTCGAGGGCGTCTACAGCTGGTGGAGCTATCGCTTTAATGCCCGCAAGAACAACGCCGGCTGGCGCATCGATTACTTTCTGGTAAGCGATTCGATCGCCGCCAACGTTCGCGACACCGGCATCCGCGGCGACATCTTTGGCAGCGACCACTGCCCCGTCACCCTCACGCTAGAGCTCTAGCCCCAAGTAATTCCTCTAGGGGACAGAGGAAAACAGATCATGTGACCCCTCTCCCCCTATAAGGTGCGGTGGAATAGTTCCTGTTTGGGCAGCAAATAGCCAAAAACGAGAACCATTCCACCGCAAGTTCGTGAGGGAACGCGAAATGCCTTACAGCCCGTATTTCACGACGACACGGTTAATGCGACGGCACCAAGGCTTGTACAAGGCAGCCAAGAACACGCAGGTCGCGAGGCCGTGTGTGATATCGAACGGCACTGCCGTGGCAAGACGTGCCATGGCACCCGCCCACGTGAGCGGTTGAACAAAACCGATGATGTCATACGCGTTGATTACCACGCCGTATAGCAAACCCGAAGCAAAACCGTAGGTCAGTAGCGCCGGCATGCGCACGGTTCCATCCGCACGGTCGAACGCGCCCGCATGCGCCAGCGCGCCGCCAACATAGCCAACCAGACCCCAGGCATACATCTGCCACGGCGTCCACATGCCCTGTCCAAAAAAGAAATTGCTGGTCAGCGCCGCCAGCGCGCCAACCATAAAACCATTACGGCGGCCAAGCGTCGCCCCCGCGATAATGGCGATAGCGCTCACCGGTTTAAAGTCGGGAATGGGCCCAAACAGGATGCGCCCCGCCGCCGCCAGCGCCGCCAGCACCAGCGTGGGCATAATCTGGCGCAAACCCGGACGAGATGCCTCGTAACCCGCAAAGAACAACGCAAGCACCAGCGCCACCACAATCAGCATGGCCAACGCCGCCTGCTCAACACCCGCCAGCAACGCCGCAGCCATCACTGCGGGAACCGCCAGCAGCAGCGGTATCTCCAGTTTTGCGAGTAGGCGCGCGGCGCGATAATCCGTCATCCCATCACGCCCTATAGAACACGTTGTCGGCAAAGAAGTCGGCCGGGGACTCCATGCAGGCAATCTCGCCGTCAAACATCATGGCGACGTCGTCGGCTACCTGCTCGACAAAGTCCAAATCGTGCGTAGCCATGATGACGGTGCCGCCAGCCTTCGCATGGTCACGCAGGGCGCGGGCGATGGTGCGGCGACTCTCCAGGTCCAAGCCCTTCGTGGGCTCGTCAAGCAGCAGCAGCTCGGGGCCGATCAGCAGCAGCTTTGCCAGTGCGAGCAGCTGGCGCTGTCCGCCCGAGAGGTCGTAGGGGTGGCGCGTCTCCAGGCCGTCCAGCCCCAAGCTCGCCGCGCGCTCCCGCGCCACGGTCTCGTCATATCCGCAGGCTGAAGCCCATTCCATCAGCTCGTCGCACACCGTCTCGGCAACCAGCAATGCTTTGGGATTCTGAGGCAGCAACGCCGCCGAGGCCGCTCCGCGCACCATGCGGCCGCGCTGCAGCTTGGCGGTCTTCGCCAGCACCGAGAGCATCGTCGACTTGCCGCATCCGTTGCCGCCCACGATCGCATGCACCGCACCGGCCGAAAACGACGCGTCGAGCCCACGCAACACCCAGCCGGACGCTCGATCGTAGCGAAACCAACCTTCCGACAGGGTGGTAGCCGACCCGCCGTGCATTTTTTGGAGTATTCTGCTTCCATCCGTGCGCGGGAAGGCTTCCGAGCCATTCTCGAGCGACGTTTGCGCCACAAATTCGGACGATTTGTCCAATTCTGAACTTTTTTTCGCGCTCGATACGTCCCCGGGCGGCTCCAGAGAGCCCAAATTGTCCTCACGCCTGCTGAATACTCCGTTTTTTGCACATCGGATGGCACCCCACCCCAACGTGCCATCGGAAAACAGCGATTCTCGGCGTACCAAAGAAGCCATATCCGCCGCCTCGTGCACGCGGCCATCCTCAATCCGGTACGCACACGTCGCGTATTCGAGCATTGGGCGCGGCTGATGCGTCGCCACAACAACCGTGCAGCCCAGCTCGCGATTCACACGAAACAGCGCATGCAGGAAATTCTTCTCCGCAACCGGATCAAGCTGAGACGTGGGCTCGTCGAGCAGCAGCACGCGCGGGCGTAATGCCAGGACAGCCGCCAGCGACAGCAGCTGTTTGCGTCCGCCCGAAAGCGTATCGGTGTCGCGGTGGAGCCAATCTTCCAGCCCAAAGAAATAGCTGGTCTCAGCTACGCGACGGCGCATCTCATCACGCGCTAGCCCCAAGTTTTCCAGGCCAAACGCCATCTCGTGCCACACGGTTTCGCACACGATCTGGTTCTCGGGATCCTGGAACACATAACCCACGCGCTCCGCCGATGCCCGCACATCCATGTCGGCGACGGGCTCGCCCAGCACGCGCAGCTCGCCGGAGCGCGTACCAGCAGGCGCGATCTCGGGCTTGAGCAGCGACTGCAGCGTCGACTTGCCCGAACCGGTACCACCAACAAGCAGTGCAAACGCACCTTGGGGAACAGACCAGTCGAGCCCCTCGAGCACCGCAGCATCAGCATCGGGGTAGGCAAAGCTCAGGCTCCGCACCTCAATCGCCGGCGCGGCCGAGCCATATGCCACACCCGCCGCCGAGCTCCTATCAAACCGAGCCATCAGCCAAACCTCTTCTCATCAATCGCGTGCAACGCGCAAGGCAGCACCATCCAGGCAGCGTACACGACATAGCCCGGCCACGGCGCCGGCACCGAGAGCTGCGGATAAAACGAATACTGCGTCGTCGCGGTCCACGCCACTGTCACCGTGACCACGCCAAACAGTGCAAGCCCAACCAGCGCAGCAACATCGCCGCGCCCCAGTCGATACCGCGCATACGTCGTACGACGCGTCGCGGCACCCCACCCGCGCGAGCGCATCGCGTCCGCGCGCTCCAGCGAATCTTCCATGCCCCAGCCCATCAACACGCTCGACGCCCGCAGGCGCGATCGCACGGGGTCGGCCGGCGCGCGCCCCGGCACGTCAATCGCATCTTGCACCGCCAGCACCGTGCGGCCGCGGCGCAAAAACTGCGGGATAAGCCGCATGCACATCGAGATCATAAGCGCAATCACCGGTGCGGCATTGCCCAGCAGCGCGAGCACCTTGTCGTATTCGAGCATCGACGCCGCTGCCTCAAACCACAGCACGCTCGCCACAAACAGCCCACCCATGCACAGGCCGTAAACCATGCTCTCTAGATACACCGCACGCATGCCAATACGAAACAGCTCCGTCGAGCCCGATGCACTAAACAGCGGATTGAGCACCGCGATAATCAAAATCACCGGCAGCTGCCAGTGAAGCGCCCCCAACGTGCGCGCAGCACCGCGCGTCGCAAGCCCGTACGCCAGCCCACCCGCAAGCGACAGCGCGATCAGCACCGGTTGCATCGAGAACATGGTGAGCCCCAGCGTCAGCACCATGTAGAGGGCCGGCACAGCCGGATGCGACATCGAGAACGCCGCGGCGGGCTCGCCGCCAAACTCCTCTTGTATGTTGTCCACGGGCACCCCCGTCCCCTCGCTCAAACGACAGCTCCGCAGCACCGCCAACGCCGCACGCAAGCAGCGCAAACGCCACGCCGGCGGCGCAAGCCTCAACCGCCGCAAACCAATCGTTACGCGCTCAACATATGCCTGCGGTATCATATTGCGCCGTGTATAGTTTCCAAACACACGTCTCTATAACGTAACAGGAGATCACATGGACGCAACCGCAATTATCCTCGCTGCCGGCGAGGGCACCCGCATGAAGTCGAACCACTGCAAGGTTTCGCACAAGATCCTGGGCAAGCCCATGGTCCAGTGGATCGTCGACGCCACCATCAAGGCCGGCTGCAGCCGCGTCGTTGTCGTCATCGGCAGCCACGCCGACGAGATGTGCGCCCTCATCGACGGTGCCTACGCCAACAGTGCCACCGAGGTCGAGTGCGTTGAGCAGACCGAGCGCCTGGGCACCGGTCACGCCGTGAAGGTCGCGCTCGAGGCCTGCGGCATCACGCAAGGCCCCGTCGTCGTGCTCAACGGCGACCTGCCGCTCATCACCGCCGACACCGTCGCCAAGTTCGCGCAGACCGTCGCTACCGGCGAGCTCGCCTGCACCGTCATGACCATGACCCCGCCCGACCCCTTCGGCTACGGCCGCATCAAGCTGGGCGCCGACGGCCAGATCGAGCGCATCATCGAGCAGAAGGACTGCACGCCCGAACAGGCCGCCACGCTGCTCGAGTGCAACGCCGGCTGCTACGCCTTCGACGGCGCGCAGCTCGCCACCCACATTAACGAGATCGGCAACGACAACGCGCAGTCCGAGTACTATCTGCCCGACATGCTCGAGATCCTCAAAGGCCACGGCCAGACAGTCTCCATCTTCCACTGCGATGACTACCGCGACGGCCTGGGCGTCAACAGCCGCATCCAGCTCGCGCAGCTCACCGCCATCGCGCGCGACCGCATCAACGAGCACTGGATGACCGAGGGCGTCACGTTCATCGACCCCACGCAGGCCTGGATCGGCCCCGATGCCGTTATCGGCCGCGACACCGTCGTGTGGCCGCAGACGCACCTGATCGGCCACGTCACCGTGGGCGAGGAGTGCCAGCTCGGCCCCAACAGCCGCCTCACCGACACCACCGTCGGCAGCGGCTGCACCATCGATGAGACTATCGCCATCGAGGCCGTCATCGAGAACGGCGTCGACTGCGGCCCGCGCGCCTACCTGCGCCCGGGCACCCACATGCTCGACGGCTCCAAGGCCGGCACGCACGTGGAGATCAAGAAGTCCACGATCGGCGAGGGCTCCAAGGTGCCGCACCTGTCCTACATCGGCGACACTACCATGGGCTCCGGCGTCAACGTGGGCGCAGGCTCCATCACCTGCAACTACGACGGCGTGCACAAGCACAAGACCGTCATCGGCAAGGACGCCTTCATCGGTTCCGACACCATGATGGTCGCGCCCGCCCAGATCGGCGACGGCGCGCTCGTGGCCGTCATCACCGAGCCGGTCCCGGCAGACGCACTCGGCCTGGGTCGTGCCCGTCAGGTAAACATTGAGGGCTGGGCCGCCGATTATCGCCGCCGTCTGCACGAGGACGACGAGGTATAACGTTTTACCAAGCATCTAAGGAGCTGTTCCCATGGGGGCGGCTCCTTTTTCTATCGTGACCTGCGCAACCGGATGAGTGGTCGGTTCGTGTCCGTTGACGGTAAAGACGTTATCAAGACTCGATAAACCCCGTCGCGCGGTTACAATGCAAAAAGGCATCTATATGGCATTCGATATATAAAGGAGAAGGGTAATGCCGATTAATGATCCCGAGAAGTCGGAGAATATGCGCAAGTCCATCCGCGTGTATTCCGGTTCCTCCAACCGTCCCCTCGCTCAGAAGATTGCTGAGTACCTTGGGGTCGAGCTTTCGGGCCTTACGCTAAAGCAGTTCGCCAATGGTGAGATTTACGCCCGCTACGACGAGACCGTCCGCGGCGCCGACGTCTTCCTGATTCAGTCCGTGGCCGGCGGCAACGTCAACGACATGCTCATGGAGCTGCTCATCGCCACCGACGCTGCCAAGCGCGCATCCGCCCGCTCCATCACCGCCGTTATCACCCACTACGGCTATGCCCGCCAGGACCGCAAGGCCGGCCCGCGCGAGCCCATCACCGCCCGCCTCGTCGCCAACCTGCTCGAGCGCGCCGGCGTCAATCGCATCATCACCCTCGACCTGCACCAGGGCCAGATCCAGGGCTTCTTTGATATCCCGGTTAACCACCTGTCCGCGCTGCCGCTGTTTGGCCAGTACTACAACGACATGCACTTCGACACCGACAACCTGGTTGTCGTCTCCCCCGACGTGGGTCGCGCCAAGGCCGCCAAGAAGCTGTCCGACATGCTCGGCTGCGACCTGGCCATCGCCCACAAGGGCCGTCCGCGCCACAACGCCGCCGAGGTCATGGGCATCATCGGTGACATCAAGGGCAAGACCTGCATCATCAACGACGACATGATCGACACCGCTGGCACCCTGTGCGCCAACGTCAAGGAGCTCAAGGCTATGGGCGCTGGCGACATCTACGTCTGCGCCACCCACGGCATCTTCTCCGGTCCGGCCATCGAGCGTCTGAACGACGCCCCGATCGTCGAGTGCCTCGTCACCGACGCCATTCCTGTCGAGGTCGGCGGCAAGATCAAGACCATCTCGGTCGCCGAGGAGTTCGCTCAGGCCATCTCCGCCGTTTACCACGAGGAGCCCGTCTCCACGCTCGTCGGCGGCGACTTCGCGCTGTAGTCGCATCGTCCTTGTAACCCGGCGCATCGCCGTCGGAACAGAAGAAACCCCCGCGCTCCCCCTTGCTTCGCAAAGGTCGCGCGGGGGTTTCTTCTGTTCCGACGGCTCGCTCTGCCGCGGCCGCGCTTTTGTCTGGTGGGATTTCGCTGAAGCAAAGCCTCGCCTTCGGCGGGCGTGGTAGCCTTTGTCGTTGATTGAACTATTTGTGTAACGGAAGGACAAATATGGCAGCTGCACAGCCGCTTAAGATTCGCATGGTTGCCGGACTTGGCAACCCTGGCGATGAGTATGCCGAGACCCGCCACAACGCCGGCTTTAAGGCGATCGACGAGCTGGCCCGTCAGGCCGGCGTCGCGTACTGGAAAAACCAGGCCGGCGCCGAGGTCGCGCTCATCAATATCAACGATGCCGAAGAAGAGGGCGGCAAGCGCCAGATCGTGCTGGTCAAGCCGCAGTCGTATATGAATACCTCGGGTGGCCCCATCTCCAAGCTCTGCCGCGAGTACAAGATCAAGGTCGAGGAGCTGCTCGTGATCCACGACGAGCTCGACATTCCCGCCGGCGACGTACGTGTTAAGGTGGGCGGTGGCCACGCCGGTCACAACGGCCTGCGCTCCATCATCGACAAGATGGGCAGTCGCGACTTCAGCCGCATCCGCAC
Organism: uncultured Collinsella sp.; assembly: GCA_900552185.1. GTDB lineage: Bacteria > Actinomycetota > Coriobacteriia > Coriobacteriales > Coriobacteriaceae > Collinsella. The sequence continues at coordinate 9,087 of URYT01000048.1, forward strand.
CGGCATCGGCAACCCTCCCGGCAAGATGGCTGTCGCCGACTACGTGCTCAAGCAGCTGCGCGCCCGCGAGGCCGAGGACTTCCAGGACACCTGCGCTCGCGCCGCCGACGCCGCCGGCCTGGCAATCGTCCACGGCGTGATCTATGCCCGCGACCACGTCAACGGTGCCGCCTCCGCCAACGGCAAGCACTAAAACCTACTATTTAGGGACAGGTTTATTTTGGTCGGTTTTATCTGCGAAAACGCCGCGGTGGCCGCATCGCAATAAACCCCGCACTGCCATACACACATAGCACCCCAAAGGGGGCCGGCCTCATCACAACCCGAGGCCGGCCCCATTTGCCGTTTTACCTGATAAAACCGACCAAAATAAACCTCTCCCCCTTTAGTAGGCCAAAGTGGATAAACCCTGCTCCCAACCGCCGAAGATACACGTAAGCGACATGTCCATGAGGGTATAATTTGCACCGTATGTCTGCACAACGCCTGTGCGCGTACGGTTTTATTCGGGCTACCGTCCATTTCCGTGGAGGCACGGTTCGGCGGCCCTAACAAGAGAGGGGTTCTATGTATAAGATCCTGGAGAAGACGCAGTTCTCGGAGAAGGTGTTCAAGTTCCGCATCGAGGCGCCCGCAATCGCCAAGCATGCGCACGCTGGACAGTTCCTCATGGTTCGCGCCAACGAGACGGGCGAGCGTGTCCCGTTTACCCTGGCCGGCTGGAACGGTGACGAGGGCTGGGTCGAGTTCATCTTCATGGTGATCGGCAAGACCACCGAGATGCTTTCCACCTACGAGGCCGGCGAGTCGCTGCGCGACGTCGTGGGCCCGCTGGGCGTTCCCACCGAGATGGCCGAGGGCCCCTGCGCCGTCATTGGCGGCGGCGTCGGCCTGGCAATTGCCTTCCCGGTCGCCAAGCACCTGGTCGAGACCGGCCACGAGGTGCACGCCATCATGGGCGCCCGCACCAAGGACCTCCTGCTTATGGAGGACCAGTTCCGCGAGCTCCTCGACGAGGACCACATCCACATCACCACTGACGACGGCTCCTACGGCGAGCAGGGCGTTGTCACCGCTCCGCTGGAGCGCCTGCTGCAGGACAAGGCCGTGAGCCAGGTCTTCTGCGTCGGCCCCGTTCCGATGATGAAGTTCTCGACCCTCACCGCCCAGAAATACGACACCCCCATCACCGCGTCCCTCAACCCCATCATGGTTGACGGCACCGGTATGTGCGGCTGCTGCCGCGTCGAGGTGGGCGGCGTGACCAAGTTCGCTTGCGTCGACGGCCCCGACTTCGATGCCACCCTGGTCGACTGGGATGACCTTCGTGCCCGCCAGGCCGCTTACCGTTCCGAAGAGGGCGAGTCCCTCAAGGCCTATGAGGAAAAGAGCTGCGCATGCCACTAGTTAACGGTCGTTTCGTTGCCGATATGAAGTCGCCCCGCACCCCCGATAACGAGGAGCCGGCTGCCGAGCGCGCCTGCGACTTCCGCCCCGTCGACAAGGGCTTCACCGAGGAGATGGCGCTGGCCGAGGCCGAGCGCTGCCTCAACTGCAAGAAGCCGTTCTGTGTTGAGGGCTGCCCCGTCAACATCAACATCCCCCGCTTTATCGAGCAGATCCGCGAGAAGGACTTCGGCGGCGCTCTCGATACCATCCGCGAGGACTCCATGCTTCCCGCCATCTGCGGCCGCGTCTGCCCGCAGGAGAACCAGTGCGAGGGCAAGTGCATCCGTGGTAAGAAGTCCGAGCCCGTGGCCATCGGCCAGCTCGAGCGCTTCCTGGGTGACCGCCCCGAGCTCGCCTCTACGCCCAAGATGGCCCCCAAGAACGGCAAGAAGGTCGCTGTCGTCGGCTCTGGCCCGTCCGGCATCACCTGCGCCGGCGAGCTCGCCCGTAACGGCTTTGACGTCACCGTCTTTGAGGCCTTCTTTACCGGCGGCGGCGTGCTGGTCTACGGCATCCCCGAGTTCCGTCTGCCCAAGGCAGTCGTCAAGCGCGAGATTGACGGCCTGGAGGACATGGGCGTCAAGTTTGAGTACAACTCCGTCGTGGGCAACATGGCCACGGCCGAAGAGCTGTTCGAGCAGGGCTTCGACGCCATCTACGTGGCGACCGGCGCAGGCCTGCCCAAGTTCCTCAACGTCCCCGGCGAGAACCTGCCCAACGTCTTCTTCGCGAACGAGTACCTCACCCGCGTGAACCTGATGAAGGCCAACAAGTTCCCCGAGTACGACACCCCCACCAAGCACGGCAAGAACGTCGTTGTCTTTGGTGGCGGCAACGTGGCTATGGACGCCGTCCGTACCGCCAAGCGCCTGGGCGCCGAGCACGCCATTATCGCCTACCGTCGTACCGAGGATGAGATGCCTTGCCGTCGTGCCGAGCTGCACCACGCCAAGGCCGAGGGCGTCGAGGTTCTGCCGCTCGTCTCCCCGCTCGAGTTTGTCGCTGGCGAGGACGGCTCCGTGTGCGCCGTCAAGGTCCAGAAGATGGAGGTCGGCGAGCCCGACGAGTCCGGCCGTCGTCGCCCGGTGCCCATCGAGGGCGCCATCGAGGAGATCCCCTGCGACGTCGCGATCTCGGCTATCGGCACCAACGCCAACCCCTTCGCAAAGAAGATCGGCGGCAAGATGGAGCTCAACAAGTGGGGCTACATCGTCGCCGACGAGGAGACCGGCC
>URYT01000049.1 GCA_900552185.1 uncultured Collinsella sp.
CCTGACCGACGATCAGGCCGCCGCGCTCGATGTGGCCGGCGCCCACGGCAATACTGTCGCCTGAACAAGAAGAGGAGATTTTTGATTATGACCAATGAAGCAACCACGCCGTCCGGCCAGCCGCTGGGCATCAGCCACAAGCCCAGCAAGTCGGTCGCTATGTTCACCAAGTTCAAGGCCGAGAACAAGCCTGCCTTCATCGGCTACCTGCCCTACGGCTTCCCCAACCCGGACGTCTCGCTTGACGCCTTCAAGACGATGGTCGAGCACGGCGTCGACGCGGTCGAGATCGGCCTGCCGTACTCCGACCCGGTCATGGACGGCCCGGTCATCCAGGCTGCCGCCTCCATCGCCCTGAACAACGGCGAGACCATCAAGCGCGTGTTCGAGGCCGTCGAAACCGTGGCCAACGCCGGCGGCGTGCAGGACAAGCGCAGCCAGACCGGTTCGGCCATTCTGGACCAGTTCGGGCGCAACCTGACCGCCGAAGCGGCCGAGGGCAAGCTCGACCCGGTGATCGGGCGCACCAACGAGATCGAACGTGTCATGGTCGTGCTGTCGCGCCGCACGAAGAACAACCCCGTGCTCATCGGCGAGCCGGGCGTCGGCAAGACGGCCATCGTCGAGGGCATCGCCCAGCGTATCGTGGCCGGCGACGTGCCGAGCACCCTGCGCGACCGCGACCTCATCGAGCTCGACATGAGCGCGTTGGTCGCCGGCGCCAAGTACCGCGGCGAGTTCGAGGACCGCTTAAAGGCCGTGCTCAAGGAAGTGCAGAAGTCCGAGGGCAAGGTCATCCTGTTCATCGATGAGCTCCACACCATCGTGGGCGCGGGTGCCACCGAGGGTTCCATGGACGCCGGCAACATCCTCAAACCGGCGCTCGCTCGTGGCGACCTGCACGCGATCGGCGCGACCACGCTCGACGAATATCGCAAGTACATCGAGAAGGACGCGGCGCTCGCGCGTCGTTTCCAGACCGTTATGGTGAGCGAGCCTACCGTCGAGGACACCATCTCGATCCTGCGTGGCCTGAAGGAGAAGTACGAGATCTTCCACGGCGTGCACATCACCGATAGCGCGCTCGTGGCCGCCGCCGACCTTTCCGATCGCTACATCGCCGACCGCTTCCTGCCCGACAAGGCCATCGACCTGGTCGATGAGGCCGCAAGCCGCCTGCGCATGGAACTCGACAGCATGCCGGTCGAGATCGATGCCACCACGCGTCAGCTCACCCAGCTGCAGATCGAGGAACAGGCGCTCATGAAGGAGACCGACGACGCCTCCAAGGAGCGTCTGGAGGCCCTGCGCCAAGAGATTGCCGAGGTCCAGGAAAAGCTCAACGTGCAAAAGGCTGGCTGGCTCAACCAAAAGAACGCCATCGACCACGTGCAGGAGCTCAAGGGACAGCTCGACGAGGCCAAGAGCGAGGAGGAGCGTGCGACGCGCAACGGCGATTTGGGTCGTGCGTCCGAGCTGCGCTACTCCGTGATTCCGGGCCTGCAGCAGCAGATTCAGGATTCCGAGGCCGCGCTCGAGGCGCAAAAGCAGCAGGACGGCGAGGGCCTCAACGAGCAGGTGACCTCCGACGAGATCGCCGAGGTCGTGAGCGCCTGGACCGGCGTGCCCGTGTCCAAGATGATGCAGGGCGAGCTCGACAAGTTGAAGGGCCTGGAGGGCGAGCTGCATAAGCGCGTCATCGGCCAGGACGAGGCCGTCTCCGCCGTCGCCGCGGCCGTGCGCCGCAGCCGTGCGGGCCTCTCCGATCCGGACAAGCCCATCGGCAGCTTCTTCTTCCTGGGCCCCACCGGTGTAGGCAAGACCGAGCTCGCCAAGGCGCTGGCCGAGTGCCTGTTCGATGACGAGCGCGCGCTCGTGCGTATCGACATGTCCGAGTACATGGAGAAGTTCAGCGTCCAGCGTCTGATCGGTGCGCCCCCGGGATACGTGGGTTACGACGAGGGCGGTCAGCTCACCGAGGCTGTGCGCCGTCGTCCGTACTCCGTGATCTTGCTCGACGAGATGGAGAAGGCTCACCCGGATGTATTCAACGTGCTGTTGCAGGTGCTCGATGACGGCCGTCTGACCGACGGTCAGGGTCGCCAGGTGTCCTTCAAGAACACAATCATCATCATGACGAGCAACGTGGGTTCCAAGGCTATCGCTGAGCTTTCGGGCAAGGACGAGGAGGAGATGCGCCATCAGGTCGACGCGGCCATGGCTCAGACCTTCCGCCCCGAGTTCCTCAACCGTATCGATGACATCGTGGTGTTCCATCCGCTCGGTATGGCGCAGATCGAGAAGATCGTCGACATCCAACTTGCCGATGTCCGCGCACGCCTGGCCAAGGAGCGCATGACACTTGCCATCACCCCGGCGGCCAAGCAGATGCTCGCTGTGGGCGGCTTGGACCCGGTCTTTGGCGCCCGCCCGCTCAAGCGTCTGGTGCAGCGCGAGGTTGTCGATGCCATCGCGGCGGCCATCATCGACGGCACGGTGCGCGAGGGCGATCAGGTGACGGTCGATGTCGACAAGGACGGCGGCTTTACCGTCGTGTGCGATGACACGCCGGCGGCCACCTACGAGGTCCCCGACGCCGAGTAGATTTTTGGGACATGCCTTAAAATCTACCAGTCGTCTCTAAACGCCAAGGGCGGCGGATCCAATTGGGTCCGCCGCCCTTTTTCGTGCGACAATCGATGATGTTGAACGGATGCGATGCAAGGAGCTATGCAGATGAAAGACGAGAACAAGGCTAACGCACCGGCGGCTGAGACAGCGCCCGCCGCATCGAAGGTTTCGCCTAAGCCGGCGCCCAAGCCGCGCGACCCCTACATCCGTGCCGAGAACGAGGACGACGACGGCTACGATCCCTACAGCGATCGCCGCCCCGAGCGTGAGCCGATGTTCGAAGCCGATCCGTGGCGCTGAGTGCTACCCAAAAGGCCACCAACAAGTTGCGGTGAAATAGGGACTGTTTTGCGGTTTGACCAGCAAAAACAGTCCCTATTTCACCGCAACTGCGTTAGGGATTTTTCTGCAGGGGGAGGGTAGTCAAAAAAGCCCCGTCCCAAATTGACTGCTCGGGGAGTCGCATTCGAGCTCGGTTGTCCTCTTAGCCACTCGATATCCTTCGGAGCAATAACAGTGAAAAAACTTGCTTAAGTGTTAATCAAGCTACACACAATCTTGCTCTCTAATTAATCAAGAATCAGTATAATTTTGATTAGCTAGAGAGCAAGATTGGAGAGTCATGGCATTCAACGACTTGATCGCCCAGAAAATAAAGGACTTTGAACAGCAGGGGGTTCCGCAGGTCTTTGAGCGAGACCTTGATCTAGGAAACCCACAGGAGCCAAAGCGCGACAACATCGTAAATGTGATTGTGGGGGCCCGCCGTTGTGGAAAGACGTATCGCCTGTATCAGGAGATGCGGCGGCTTCAGAGCCGGGGCGTCGAGCTTGACCGGATGCTTTACTTCAATTTTGAGGATGAGCGCTTGCGCCCGTATGAGCCATCGTTGCTGGCGGACGTGCTTGACACGTTCTATGCGCTGTATCCTGCTGCTCGAACCGAGGGCTCTTACATTTTCTTTGACGAGATCCAGGAAATTCCCGAATGGGGTGCGTTTCTGCGGCGTGTAGTCGATACGGAGAAGGCGACCGTCTATGTGACGGGATCTTCTTCTAAGATGCTGTCCTCAGAACTTAAGAGCGAGTTCAGGGGTCGTTCTCTTATACGGGAGCTTTTTCCGTTGAGTTTTTCGGAATACGTTCGGTATAAGACGGGGAGCGTTTTCGAGCCAGATGCGACCTTTTCCCCAAGCGATGCAGCGCTGCTTCGACATCATCTGATCGGATATCTTGAACGAGGGGGATTCATCGCGACGCTTGAGCAGACGCCCGCAGACGCGATTCAGCTGCTACAGGAATATGCTTCGCGAACGGTCGCTATGGACGTCATTGAACGGTACGACGTCAAGAACCCTCGCCTGGCATCGCTGTTCCTAACGCGGTGTATGGCATCTTCGGGACGAGAGCTGTCGGTGAACAAAGTGTACAACGAGTTCAAGAGCAGGCAGATACCCGTCAGTCGTAATTCGCTCAGCGACTTACTTGAGTATTACGAGGATGCCTATCTGCTGTTCTCCGTGCCGGAGTTCACGCGTTCACTGGCAAATAACATGCGGTCTGCGTCAAAGGTCTACGCTGTCGATCCTGCGATGTTTGGAGCATTCTCTCCCGCATCAGCATTGGACCAGGGCCAGAGGCTCGAGACCGCAGTGTTCAATGCGCTAAGAAGAAGGACTCCCGCGGTGAGGACCGGCTCGGTCTGCCGCCTGCTGATCAAAGAGAAGAGCAAAAGCCATGAGGTGGACTTTGTGGCTGGGGACGCGCTTCTCATGCGGGCTTATAGCCTGATTCAGGTGAGTGCGGATATGGCAAGTGAGAAAACGCGCGAGCGCGAAATTGCCGCGCTTGATGCCTCGATGGCCCAGTTTGATCTTGGCGAGTCGGCAATCGTTACCATGGATGAACAGACCGATATTCCATGCGAGCACGGTGTGGTACACGTTATGCCCGCATGGAAGTGGCTCCTTGCCTAATCATCTATGGACCTGTGGGGTCAGGACCTCCTGGCTCCTTCGTCACAGTTGGGGAGCACCTTGCTGCGCCAGGCTAGTCCTGGGCTTTGATGCTCGGCAGCAGGATCTGCGCGAGGTAGTCGGTCTCGAGTTTGGTCGCGGCGTCTGCGTTGCCGTTTTTGCCAACCAGGTCGTTCTTGATCTGACTATAGGTGTAGCGGTTGCCGGTCGTCAGCTCGACAAGCTCAATGGCCGTGTCCATGGGGTAGGTCGACACGGGATTCTGGGTGCGCCCGTTGATAGTCTGGGGCACCACGTACGGATAGACGGGGCCGCTGGCATAGACGGTGTAGCCGTTGCCCAGGCTGACCGTGCCCAAAACCGTATCGCCGTCATCGGGTGTAAAGGTTTCGCCATCGCGCACGGCGACGAGCGTCACGAGCGGCGTATTGGCGTCGTCGCCCAGATAGATGCATAGCGTGCTGTCGTTTTGCCAAGTTGCGACCTTGCCGTACCACTCGACGGGAATATCGAGCTGGTAGAGGTCGGTTGCCTTGTGGCGAGCGTCAGCATCACGGGATGCCTGTGCCTTTTGCGCGCTCACGGCATTGACGGCGGCGTCGCGCCGCGCGGTTGCTGCCTGCTGGAGCACTTTGGCAGCCGCGGCGGAGCTCGCACCGCCCTCTTCGGCATACTTGGCGGCGGCATCGATCTGGTCGTCAGTCACCGTGTCGGCCGAAGGCACCTTGAGCTTAAAGGTGGCCTGGGCACTTAGATCCTGTCCATCGCTCTTAACGGTGACCTGCGTCTTGGTGGTCGGGACGGTATAGATGGTGCCGTCGGCCGCGATGGGGGAGGCAGCGATGGAGAGCGTGTAATCGCCAGGCAGCAGTTTGATGCCGCGGCCGTGCTCGTCAACATAAAGCGTTTCGCTCACGGAGGAGCCATCAGCGTCCTGGCCGCTCACCTGTACGGGAATCTTGGAGCCGGTAGAACAGTCGAGGCCCGCGGCATGCACGCCAATCTGCACTGACATCATCGTGTGGGCATTGGCGGCGACAGCGGTAGCCTGCTCTTGCTGATATCCGTTCCAGGCGGCATAGCCTGCGCCGCCGGCGACGAGCGCGACGGCCACGACACCGGCGACCATCAGATTGCGGCGCTTGGGCGACATCTTGCGATGGCGAACCTCGGCCTCGCGTGCTGAGGGAACGGACGGTAGGGGGATATCGCCCATGGCGATGGTCTCGTCCACGGCAGGCGCAGAGCCCAGGCCGGGAAGCTCGCGGGTCAGCGAATCTTCGGCCGGCAAGCTGTCGAGCAAGATGGTTTCCTCGCTCGTGTCGGATTCGGGCTGATTGCCGGCCTCGCTTTCGTCCTCTTCGGCTTCGTCAGGAGCGTCTTTGGCGTCGCTGCCTTCGTCCTCAGTGTCTTCGTGCGCCTCGTCCTGCGCGTCGACGGCCGAATCGCTAAACGAGAGCTCGTCTAGCGCGATCCGGTCAAGGCTCTCCAGGGCTTCGGCACATGCTTCCGCATCCTGGGCCGCATCCTCGCGGCCATACGTCTCATCGCTCATATATCCCCCAATGCAATATCGGCTCAACACTGTACCCAAAAATGGAGCCATATAAAGCGCATACGAAATATAAGATCCGATTTAACCTGAGCGCATCCTGGGCCGCATCCTCGCGGCAACAAAAAGCCCCCGGAAAGCGGACAAATTGCTTTCCGGGGGCATGCAATACATTGCATTGCGCGGAGCCGGCTATGCTGCTTCGCGCTCAAGCGATGTCTGCGTCAGGCGCGTTACTCGGCGTGCGCGTAATCAACCTTGGCGCGGCGAGCAGTAGCCTTCTCCCAATCGCTGGTGCCCTCAAAGACATCCTGCTTGTAGGGATTGCGACCGAGCTTCTTGGCGCGGTAGGCGATGTAGATGATCGCGGCGACGTTGGTGATCAGCGCGGCAATCGAGACCGCGGTAGCGGCGCCGGGGTCGAGCGTGGAGTGGGTCACAAAGATGGACTCCTCCTGGAAGTACGGGAACACTTGGGCAAACATGCACCAAATGGCCAGCGTAAAGGCGCGGTTCTGGATCCAGCCGCCCTTGTTCCAGATAAAGGCGGCGACGGTGGGCGCCAGCAGCAGCGCAAAGCCGCAGAACCAGGAGTGGGTGGGCAGGCAGTTGTAGGTGTAGCAGAAGTTCCAGATATCGTAGGCGATGATGTAGACCCAGGTCATGTCGGGCCACAGCATGTCGGTCTGATCCTCGGAGGCGTAGACGCTCCACCAACCGGTCATGCAGAAGATGTTGATGATACCGGCAATGCCGTTGAACACGTTGTTCCAGCCGGCCAGCTGCGTAGCACCTTCGGAGGTGACCCAGGTGGACTCGCCCAGGACAAAGAAGTGATAGGCGCTCTCGAAGTCGGATGCGACGGCAATCATGATGTTGATGGCGACGATCACAAACGGCCATGCGCGGAACCAATGTGCCTTGCCGATCTTGCCCCACTGGTACTTAATGGCAATGAAGCCCCAGCAGCCGGCCAGCGCCGCGTATACCTTGGCGTAGTGGAACCAGCTGTTCTGGTACACATGGGTGGGGTTGGTGAGCGCCCACTCGGCACCCTGTGAGACGCCAATGGCGATGGCGACGCAGTAGATGGTCATGGCCAGCGGAGCCACGCCAAAGATGATGGCCGCGCCCAGCTTGGTGCGGCGGCCGACCTCGTTGAGCACGATCAGGCCAATAAAGACCATGGCCCAGCCGGCCCAGTGGATAAGGGTATCGCTACCCCAAACATCGAACAGCATGCTGCTCTCCTTTCACACGCCCGCGGCCCCTCTTCTGATCGCGGGCAGTTTGGCCAAATGTCGTCAGTTCTGGGGCTTGCGCTCCGGATACTTGGCGGTATAGCCCTCGATGTGGAGCGTCGAGGCGATGATTTCCTTGACCGTCTCGTCGGGCACATCGGGGTGCGTGCGGATATACATCAACAACCCCATGATGAGGGTGTAGAACGTCTCGTAGACATGGTCGATGCGTAGCTCATGATGGGCGACAAAATCAACCACGGTGGTGTCGCAGATATACTGCGCCACACGCTGGACCACGTTGTGCAAAAAGCCGCCGTAGAGCGCGCCGCTGCTTGAGGTGAGCGTACTCGGCAGCTCGTGGCCGCTGGCGACCAGGCGCTTAAAGAGCGGGGCGACGGTGTCGAGTGCGCCCTCGATATCACCGACGATGCGGTTGGCATTCCACTGCTCGAGCTCGGAGATAAAACCGTCGATTGCCTCGTCCATAACAGCGGTGACGGCGGCGTCCATATCGGCGAAGTAGTGGTAGAACAGCGAGCGCGTGCAGCCGGCTCGCTTGGCCACGGCCGATACCGATAGGTGGGACACGCCTAGCTCGGAGCTTACGGTGCGCACAGCATCGAGGATCTCGCGACGGCGCTCGTCGCCCGTCAGGCGCTTTGCCGCGCTATCGGATGCGGGAACGGCATCGACCACAGAGGTATCTGCTGTGTTGTTGCCCATGTTTTGCCGCCTTTCATCCTCTTTTGCCTGACCGTTCGCCTAACAGTCTTGAATATTGTTGACGGTTCGTCAATACTATTTTTGACACAATGTCAACTAATGGTGGGTGAACGGCATGGGGGCATGCCCGGCCTGCAAAAAAGAGGGGTGCCGCGGTCTCGCCGGGCTGTGGCAAGAGAAGGGACAACCATGATTCTCAACGGACCGGGGATTAGCTATACCGAGCCCGATATCGGCGCAGAGTTCGTGCCGCCGCTGCCGGAGCATCCGCGCGAGGCAATCGTCAAGCTGTGCGAGCACTGCACCAACCGTCTACTGCATCGCGATGAGCTGCTGGGCTACGAGTACTGGTCGTTTGCCGAGGCCGCAACCGACGAGCAGGCCGAAGTGCTCTGCAAGATGAAGATGCGCCGTCCCTATACGCTGCCCGAGATGGTCAAGCTCACCGGCATGCCCGAAGCCGATATCGAGAAGATGCTCGACGACATGAGCTACACGGGTCTGCTCGAGTACAACTGGGAAAACCTCGAGCGCGCCAAGCAGTGGGTGCTGCCCATGCTGGTGCCGGGTTCCGCCGAGTTCCTTAACATGCGCGTGAGCCAGCTCGAGGAGCATCCGGTCTATGCCAAGTTCTTTGAGCAGGCGTCCAAGGGACCGCTGTCCAAGGCCACGCCGATGGTGCCGCCCGGTGGTGCCGGCATCGGCATGCATGTCATTCCGGTCGAGAAGGCTATCGATGCCGCGAGCACGTCGGTGCCTATTGAGCATATCGAGCACTGGCTCGACAAATACGAGGGTAAGTATGCCGCCAGCACCTGCAGCTGCCGCGCGAGCCGTCGCGTGATGGGTGAGGGCTGCGCCGACGACCCGGCCGACTGGTGCATCGCCGTGGGCGATATGGCCGACTACGTGGTCGAGACCGATCGTGGCCATTATGTAACGCGCGACGAGGTCTACGACATCCTGCGCCAGGCCGAGGACAACGGCTTTGTGCACCAGATCACCAATATCGACGGAGAGAACAAGATCTTCGCCATCTGCAACTGCAACGTCAACGTGTGCTACGCCCTGCGCACCTCGCAGCTGTTCAACACGCCCAACCTGTCGCGCTCGGCCTATGTCGCCAAGGTCGAGAAGGACAAGTGCGTGGCCTGCGGTCGCTGCGTTGAGGTGTGTCCGGCCGGCGCCGCCAAGCTGGGCCAGAAGCTCTGCAGCAAAAAGGCGGGCGGACAGGTGCCCGAGTATCCGCGCCAGGAGCTGCCCGATGCCACCAAGTGGGACCACACCAAGTGGTCGCCCAACTACCGCAACGATAACCGTATCGAGACGCACGAGTCCGGCACCGCGCCCTGCAAGACGGCCTGCCCCGCGCACGTTGCCGTTCAGGGCTATTTGAAGCTCGCGGCTCAGGGTCGCTACGACGAGGCCCTAGCACTCATTAAGCGCGAGAACCCGCTGCCCGCTATCTGCGGCCGTGTGTGCAACCGCCGCTGTGAGGATGCCTGCACTCGCGGCCGTGTGGACGCCGCCGTGGCTATCGACGAGGTCAAGAAGTTCATCGCTCAGCGCGATCTGGATGCCGCGACCCGCTATGTCCCGCCCGTGGTGACGCCGACGCGCGCTGGCGGTTTCGATCAGAAGATCGCCATCATCGGTGCCGGTCCGGCCGGCCTGTCCTGCGCTTTCTACCTGGCCGAGAAGGGCTACAAACCTGTCGTGTTCGAGAAGAACGAGCGCCCGGGCGGCATGCTCACCTACGGCATTCCCAGCTTTAAGCTGCAGAAGGACGTCATTGAGGCCGAGGTCGAGATCATTCGCCTGATGGGCGCCGAGTTCCGCTATGGCGTGGAGGTCGGTCGAGACGTGACGCTCGACGAGCTGCGCGTGCAGGGCTTCAAGGCCTTCTACGTTGCCATTGGCTGCCAGGGCGGCCGCCTTGCCGGCATTCCGGGTGAGGATGCCGAGGACGTGACCGTGGCCGTCGACTTCCTTCGCGAGGTTAACAGCGGCAAGATTGATACCCTGTCCGGCCGCACCATTGTGGTGGGCGGCGGCAACGTGGCCATCGACGTTGCCCGCAACGCCTGCCGTTTGGGTTCTGAGCACGTTGAGATGTTCTGCCTGGAGAGCGAGGTCCAGATGCCCGCCAGCGAGGAAGAACGTCGCGAGGCCGTTGAGGACGGCGCGCACATCAGCTGCGGCTGGGGCCCCAAGGAGATTCACTTGGACGAGGCCGGTCGTGTCTGCGGTATCACCTTCAAGCGCTGCACGCGTGTCTTTGACGACGAGGGCCGTTTTGCGCCTGAGTACGACGAGAACGACCTGCGCCGTGTCGATGCCAACCGTGTCGTCATGTCGATTGGCCAGTCCATTGTGTGGGGCGACCTGCTGGCTGGCTCCAAAGTGGAGCTCGGCCGCGGCCAGGGTGCCCTTGCCGATCCCCAGACCTACCAGACCGCCGAGCCAGACATCTTTGTGGGCGGCGACGTCTACACCGGCCCCAGCTTTGCCATCGACGCCATCGCCGCCGGCCACGAGGCCGCGGTGTCCATCCATCGCTTTGTGCAGCCGGGCTCCACGCTCACCATCGGCCGCAACCAGCGCCGCTACACCTCGCTCGACCGCGACGATGTCGTGATCGAAAGCTACGACAACGCGAGCCGCGAGGTTGCCCACGTGGACCGCGAGCGCGAGAAGGCTGCACCGTTTAGCGAGTATGTTGAGACCTTTACCGAGGAGCAGGTGCGCGCCGAGACCGCCCGCTGCCTGGGCTGCGGCGCCTCGATCGTCGACCCCAACAAGTGCATCGGCTGCGGCCTGTGCACCACCAAGTGCGCGTTCGACGCCATCCATCTGGATCGCGACCGCCCCGAGTGCTCCACGATGGTCAAATACGAGCAAAAGCTCCCGAGCCTGGGCAAGTATGCTTTGAAGCGCGCCATCAAGATTAAATTTGGTGGGAAATAAGTAGCCATAACGGGAACGGCGAAAGGATTAATAGTGCACGAGCTCGGGATTGTGTATCACATCATTCGTGATGTTGAGAACGTGGCGCGTGCCAATGGCGTGCGTCGCGTTTCGAGCGTGACGTTGCTGCTGGGCGAGGTCTCGGGCGTCGTTCCCGAGTTGCTGCTCGACGCTTGGCGCTGGGCGGCAGATAAAAAGCCCATCGCGCAGGGCGCGGAGCTTGTTGTGGAGCCCGTCGAGGCCGTGACGCATTGCGAGGCATGTGGCCGCGACTATGCGACGGTCGAGCACGGCAAGACCTGTCCCCATTGCGGTAGCGGCGAGACATACCTGCTGCAGGGCCAGGAGGTCATGATCAAACAGATCGAGACCCCCGACGAGGACCCGGCAGACGCTGTCCCCGACGGCCCTTCCGACGTCCCCGACGCCGTCGACGCCGCCAACCCCCTCCACATCGCCTAGGATTCCCTATAAGTTGCGGTGAAATAGTTCCTAAAGGGGGTGCGGACAGAAAGTTGGACCGTGAAGCGGTCCGGACTGGAGGTTCGCAT
>URYT01000050.1 GCA_900552185.1 uncultured Collinsella sp.
GGAGGTATCCACAGAGGGGGATTCGCTGTTCGGGGACGAGCTGGAAGACGCGGGCGCGGAGGAAGCGCCGCCCGCTGTGGATAACGCGCCGGAGGATGCAGCGCTGCCGGAAGAAGCCGGCGGCAGGGAAGCGCCGCCCGTGGAAGAAACGGGAGCTTTACCGCAGGCGGCGAGGAAAAACGCCAGCGTCAGACAAAATGCAAAGGCTGTTATTTTTTTCATTGTAGTCCTCCTTTGCCGTCCGGCAGGGACGGCGCGTTTTCAATGTAAATGCTGCGGGAGGGAAACGCGAAAGAGGCGCCCTCTCCGGCCATGATGTCCATGATGCGCAGATTGACGTCCTCTTTTACCGCGCGGTATTCCACGATGTCGGTGGTTTTGGTGTAGAACTGCACGGCAATGTCGATGCTGCTGTCTGCGAATTCGGAAAGGCGTACCTGCACGGTCTCGCTGTGTACGCCGGGGTGGTTTTCCAGCATGGCGCGCACCCGGTTCGTTACGGCTTCCACGGTTCGCTTGGGCGTTCCGTAGGTCAGGCCCAGCGTAAACTGCGCCAGCCGCATTTTCATACGTGTCCAGTTGGTGATGGGCTCTCCGCACAGCTTGGAGTTGGGCACAACGGTGAGGGCATTGGCCAGCGTGCGGATCTTTGTGCTGCGGAAGGTGATGTCCTCCACCGAACCCTCCAGAGATGCGGTGCTGATCCAGTCTCCCAGTTCAAAGGGCTTTTCAAAAATAATGACAAGGCCGCCGAAAAAGTTGCTGGCGGAGTCCTGGGCAGCCAGCGCAAACGTCAGGCCGCCCAGGCCCAGCCCGGCAATGAGGCTGTTGACATTGTAGCCCATCTCGGTGACGACGAGTACTCCTGCGAACAGCAGGATCACAGCCTTGTAAATGCGTTCCAGAAACCGGATGACGGTATCGCCCGCGCCCAGGTCAAAGCGGCTGCGCGTGCCCACAAGCGCCAGCTCTACACATTTGGAAGCCCCCAGCAGTCCCCAAGCCAGCAGCACGATGAAAGCGATACGCACGGCGTGATTCTGCGCGGTGCGCCATGCGTCGGTGTGGATGAAATCAAAGGGCAGCAGCCGTACGCCGATGTACAGGCCGATGAGCGCAATGAACAGAGCGCACGGCCGGATGAAGCTTTGCAGCAGCGTGGAAAGATAGGGACGTTCAATTTTTTGCGCGGCTCGGGTAAGGCGCGGGCCGACCACATGCTTGAACACACGGCTGGCGATGAAAAAACCGGCGAACCACGCGGCGCAGATAAGGCACTGCACCAGCGTGTTGCTGTTTTGAGAAATATTTTCAATGGTCTCCACAGTTTCGGTCAAAAACAGTACCTCCTTTTGCGGCTCCGCGCGCGGATGTGCCGAACGCAAAACCAACCGTTTGAGTAGATAATACATAGTATAACATATTTGCCGGGAAATTTGTGGCCATTCTATTGCAATCGCGCGAAAATGCGCTATAATATGGTACAGAAAGTCTGTTTCAGGGCGGGGTGAGATTCCCCACCGGCGGTGAAAGCCCGCGACCGGTATATGCGCAGCATGTACCGCTGATTTGGTGAAATTCCAAAGCCGACGGTGTGCGTGCCGTGTTTTTGCGCGGTGTGTCGAGTCCGGATGAAAGAAACGGCGGCAGTGCCAGATGTTTCGCCCTTTTGCGTTTCGCAGAAGGGCGTTTTTGTTTTGGCGGCGGCCCGGACACCCACGAGCAGGCCTCGAAATTTTATTTTGGAGGTTTTATCCATGCGCAATGTTTCCGCCAATACCCGCAAGCTCACCACGCTGGCCATGCTGGCCGCGCTGGCCATCGTCCTGGTGGCGCTCATCCATTTCCCGCTGGTACCTGCCGCGCCTTTCCTTGAATATGACCCCGCGGACATCCCCATTTTCATCGGAACCTTTTTGTTCGGCCCGGCCGCGGGGCTGGCGCTCACAGCCGTGGTATGCGTGATCCAGGGCGTAACGGTCAGCGCGGCCAGCGGCCCCATCGGCATCATCATGCATTTTCTGGCCACGGGCACGTTTGTGCTTCTGGCAGGCAATTTGTACCGGGCGCATCGTACGCGCAAGGCCGCGCTGCTGGGCCTTGCCGCGGGCACGCTGGCCATGACGGCCGTGATGTGTGTGTGCAACCTGGTGTTCACACCGCTGTTTATGGGTTCGCCTGTGGGCGAGGTGGTGAAGCTGCTGCTGCCGGCCATCATCCCGTTCAACCTGGCCAAGGCGGCCATCAACAGCGTCATTACGTATCTTGTGTATAAGCCCATCAGCCGTCTGGTGTTCGGCGAAAAAGAACCGGCCGCCTCTTGACAGGCGCATGGTGTTCTGCTATACTGTTATACACAAATGAATAAACCTTATCAAGAGCGACTGAGGGAACAGGCCCTGTGACGTCCGGCAACCTGCTGTAACAGCAAGGTGCCAAATCCTGCGGGTAACACCGAAAGATAAGCTGATGCAAAGGCCCGGTGTTGTCTGCCGGGCCTTTTTTACGCGCTTTTGCAGGAAACAAGAAAGGAAAACAAAAATGGCAAGAAAACTTTTTACCTCCGAATCCGTCACCGAGGGACATCCCGATAAGATCTGCGACCAGATCTCCGACGCCATTCTGGACGCGCTGCTGGAAAAAGACCCGAACAGCCGTGTGGCCTGTGAGGTGACTGCCAGTACGGGCCTTGTGCATATCATGGGTGAGATCACCACGGAAGGATATGTGGATTTCCAGAAGATTGTGCGCGACGTTGTGCGGGACATCGGTTATACCCGCGCCAAATACGGCTTTGACGCGGACACATGCGCCGTGCTTTCCAATGTCGACGAGCAGAGCCCCGATATCGCCATGGGCGTGAACCCGGGCGGCGCGGGCGACCAGGGCATGATGTTCGGCTATGCCTGCAACGAGACGAGCACGCTCATGCCCATGCCCATTTACCTGGCCCATCGCCTCTCCGAGCGCCTGACCGAGGTACGCAAGAACGGCACGCTTGAGTTTCTGCGCCCCGACGGCAAGACCCAGGTCACCGTGCGCTACGAGGAAGGCAAGCCTGTCGAGGTCACAACCATCGTCATCTCCACGCAGCACGCCGCCGAGATCGAGGACATGGGCAAGACCAAGACCGACCTCATCGAGCACGTCATTACGCCGGTTATGGCTGCCGAGAACATGCCGTGGGACAACGCCGATATCTACGTGAACCCCACCGGACGCTTTGTCGTGGGCGGCCCCATGGGAGACACGGGCCTGACCGGCCGAAAGATCATCGTCGACACCTACGGCGGCTACGGCCGTCACGGTGGTGGCGCCTTTAGCGGCAAGGACTGCACCAAGGTCGACCGTTCTGCCGCGTACGCCGCGCGCTGGGTCGCCAAAAACGTGGTCGCCGCCGGCCTGGCCGATCGCTGCGAAGTCGAGCTGGCCTACGCTATCGGCGTGTCCAAGCCGCTGTCGATCATGGTCGACACCTTTGGCACCGCGCATGTTGCCGAGGACAAGATCGTCGAGGCCGTGGAGAAAACCTTCGACCTGCGCCCGGGCGCCATCATCCGCGACCTGGACCTGCGACGCCCCATCTACGAGAAGACGGCAGCCTACGGTCACTTTGGCCGAGAAGACGCCGACTTCACCTGGGAGAAGACCGACCGAGTCGAAGAACTCAAAGCAGCCTGCGGCCTGTAAGCCAACGGCAAAAGCTACAACCAAATATCGACGCACCAAAAGAAGTACCGGCCCCAACCGGTACTTCTTTTTTATTTAAAGGTGGTGAAGATGAGCCGATCTGGGACATGGAATAGGTCATAGGCCGATGAATTTTGCAGCAGAGCGACTCCAACCATGTATCCTAAGTTCCGAGGGCTTTGGTATTTGGTCGGTCGCGAGTTCCGCACGAGCCGGAGGCCACTTAATGTGGCCTCCGTGCGAGCCAGGACTGTAGAGCAGCAAACTAAAACCGCAGGCCGCCCGGCCCGGGAATCCGCCCCTGCGCACAAAAGGGGATTCCTTTTGTGTAGGCTTTGCGGAAATATGCTCATTTTGGGATACGCCCGGCGGCGTGGTCTGTTGACGGCACAGCTAACGCCACGTATCCTATCGAACTGCGTGTTTCGTAGGGGGATGCTGACCCCTCGATTCAAGCCGTTGCACTTTACAGAAAGCTGGAATCATTCGAGAAGGAGTACGCTTTGCCTACTATTAACCAGCTGGTTCGCCAGGGCCGTCGTTCCGTGCCCAAGAAGTCCAAGAACGCTGCTCTGCAGCACAACTCCCAGAAGCGCGGCGTGTGCACCCGCGTCTTCACCACGAGCCCCAAGAAGCCGAACTCGGCTCTTCGTAAGGTTGCCCGTGTTCGCCTTGTCAACGGCATCGAAGTTACTGCTTACATCCCGGGTGAGGGCCACAACCTGCAGGAGCACTCCATCGTGCTCGTCCGCGGCGGTCGTGTCCGTGACCTCCCTGGTGTCCGTTATCACGTCATCCGTGGCGCCTACGACGCTGCTCCGGTCCAGAACCGTATGCAGGCCCGTTCCAAGTACGGTGCTAAGCGCCCCAAGGCTAAATAAGCCAGATAACGTTTTGATACTTTCGCCGTGTGCCGCCTAAGCGCCGCACGGTAGACACTTAAGGAGATTTCACATGCCGCGTCGTGCAGCAGCTAATCGTCGTGAGGTTCAGCCTGACGCCGTTTACAACAACCGCCTGGTGACTCAGCTCATCAACAAGGTCCTTCTTGACGGCAAGAAGGCAACCGCTGAGCGCATCGTTTACACCGCTTTCGAGATCGTTGCCGAGAAGTCCGAGGGTGGCGACGCTCTCGCTACCTTCAAGAAGGCTATGGACAACGTCAAGCCCACGCTCGAGGTTAAGCCCAAGCGTGTCGGTGGCGCTACCTATCAGGTCCCGATGGAGGTCAACTCCCGTCGTTCCACCGCTCTGGGTATCCGCTGGATCGTCAACTTCTCCCGCGCTCGCAAGGAGAAGACCATGGCCGAGCGTCTCGCCAACGAGATCCTCGACGCTTCCAACGGCCTGGGCGCTTCCGTCAAGAAGCGTGAGGACGTCTTTAAGATGGCCGAGGCCAACCGCGCGTTCTCTCACTATCGTTGGTAAGTTAAGGTAAGGAACTAACATGGCTAAGCCTAAGTACAAGCTTTCCGATACCCGTAACATCGGCATCATGGCCCACATCGATGCCGGTAAGACCACCACGACCGAGCGTATTCTTTACTACACCGGTAAGACCCACAAGATCGGTGAGGTCCATGAGGGCGCTGCCACCATGGACTGGATGGTTCAGGAGCAGGAGCGCGGCGTAACCATTACCTCCGCTGCTACCACGTGCTTCTGGAACAAGGACGGTAAGGACTACCGCATCCAGATCATCGACACCCCGGGCCACGTTGACTTCACCGCCGAGGTCGAGCGCTGCCTGCGCGTCCTCGATGGCGCTGTCGCCGTCTTCGACGCCGTTGCCGGCGTTCAGCCCCAGTCTGAGACCGTTTGGCGTCAGGCTTCTACCTTCAACGTTCCCCGCATCGCCTTCATCAACAAGTATGACCGCGTGGGCGCTGACTTCTTCAACGCTATCGAGACCATGAAGGATCGTCTCGACGCTAACGCCGTGGCCGCTCAGGTCCCGATGGGCGCCGAGGACAACTTCTGGGGCGTCATCGATCTGGTCACCATGACTGCATGGGACTTCAAGGCCGACGAGAAGGGTATGACCTACCCCGAGCCGATGGACGAGATCCCGGCTGAGTTCGCCGACATCGCTGCCACCAAGCGCGAGGAGCTCCTCGACGCTGCTGCCAGCTTTGACGATGAGCTCATGGAGAAGATCCTCATGGAGGAGGACTTCACCGTCGAGGAGCTCAAGGCCGCTCTGCGCAAGGGCGTTCTGGCCAACGAGCTCAACCTCGTCTTCGTGGGCTCCGCCTACAAGAACAAGGGCGTTCAGGAGCTGCTCGACGCTGTCGTCGACTACCTGCCCAGCCCGCTCGACGTTGAGGCCGTTACCGGTACCGATCCGGACACCGGCGAGGAGATCCAGCGTCATCCTTCCTTCGACGAGCCCTTCTCCGGCCTGGTCTTCAAGATCATGACCGACCCGTTCGTCGGTAAGCTCACCTATGTTCGCGTTTACTCCGGCCGCGCCGAGTCCGGCTCCTACGTGGTCAACGCTTCCAACGGTCAGCGCGAGCGCCTCGGCCGCATCCTCGAGATGAACGCCGCCGAGCGTATCGACCGTGACGACGCTGCCGCGGGCGACATCGTCGCTTGCGTCGGCTTCAAGAACTCCACCACCGGCGACACCCTGTGCGCTGAGGGCAAGGAGATTGTCCTCGAGAAGATCGAGTTCGCTAAGCCCGTTATCGACGTTGCCATCGAGCCCAAGACTAAGGCCGAGCAGGACAAGATGTCCCTGGCCCTGACCAAGCTCGCCGAGGAGGACCCGACCTTCCAGGTGTCCACCAACCACGAGACCGGCCAGACCATCATCGCCGGCATGGGCGAGCTGCACCTCGAGATCATCGTCGACCGTCTGCTCCGCGAGTTCAAGGTTGACGCTAACGTTGGTAAGCCCCAGGTTGCCTACCGCGAGACCGCTGGTCACGACGTCGAGAAGGCTGAGGGCAAGTTCGTCCGTCAGTCCGGCGGTCGCGGTCAGTACGGCCACGCCGTCATCAAGCTCGAGAAGATGGAGGAGGGCTTCGGCTACGAGTTCGTCAACGCTATCGTCGGCGGCGTCGTGCCCAAGGAGTACATCCCGTCCATCGACAAGGGCATCCAGGAGGCCCTGAACACCGGTGTTATCGCCGGCTTCCCGGTCCTCGACGTTAAGGTCACCCTGTTCGACGGTTCTTACCACGAGGTCGACTCCTCCGAGGCCGCCTTCAAGATCGCCGGTTCCATGGCTATCAAGGACGCCCTCAAGAAGTCTGATCCGCAGCTGCTCGAGCCGATCATGGCTGTCGAGGTTGAGACCCCCGAGCAGTACATGGGCGACGTTATGGGCAACCTCTCCGGTCGCCGCGGCAAGATCGAGGGCATGGAGGATCGCAAGAACAGCAAGCTCATCCGTGCCAAGGTGCCGCTGGGCGAGATGTTCGGTTACGCTACCGACCTTCGCTCCCAGACCCAGGGCCGTGCATCCTACACGATGCAGTTCGACTCTTATGAGCCCGCGCCCAAGTCCATCGTGGACGAGGTCATGAGCAAGAACGCCTAAGTTCGAGCTCCCTGTTACGTAATCCGCGAGAACATCTCTCGCACTCTTTGGAGGTTTAAGTTGGCTACCCAGAAGATCCGCATTCGCCTCAAGGGCTATGATCACGAGGTCGTCGATCAGTCCGCGAAGCTCATCGTCGAGACCGCTCAGAAGACCGGCGCTCGCGTTTCCGGTCCTGTCCCCCTGCCCACCGAGCGCAACCTGTACACGGTTATCCGCTCGCCGCACGTGAACAAGGACTCCCGTGAGCAGTTCGAGATGCGCACCCACAAGCGCCTCATCGACATCCTCGACCCCACCTCGGGCACCGTTGATTCGCTCATGCGTCTCGACCTCCCCGCTGGCGTCGACATCGACATCAAGCTCTAAGCGATATCGCTCTTAGCTTAAAGAGCCCCGCTGCCATTACGGTAGCGGGGCTCTTTTGTTTTGAATGGTGACCTTGGGGGTCCGGATAATGCGGCCGAATGGGTGGCTATGGCGTCTTATTTACCCATGGGGCGCAGCGATGCCTCCTCAAAATGGAAGGATCGCAAGTCGTCTTCTGTCTCGATGCACGCGCGACCAAAGTCATCGACCGTTTGAAAGATGCCACGCGCCAGCTCGTCCCCAGCGGGGGAACGGGCGAAAACGTGATCCCCAATCCAATTGAGATTACCGATATATTCGCCGTGGACGGGCGCGAGCGGTCCGGCGTCTTCTTCCATGGCGTTGAGACGCTCTGCCCATGTGTCTACAGCGTTCACGACCGCGTGATAGACCTCCTTGAGTAGCACATCGATGGCGGGAACATTCTCGTTGAGGTCCGAGAGACCGATTGCCGGCAGGCCGCCATCGGGAACCTCCGAAGGCACATAGTTCACATTGACGCCAATGCCGCAGACGGCGAAAGGTTTGCCTTCGTTATCGCGTGCGGCCTCGACCAGAATGCCGCCGAGCTTGCGTCCTCGCGCGACGAGGTCGTTGGGCCATTTGAGGCCAATCTCGTTAGCAAGACCTTGCGCCTCGAGCGCCTTGAGCACCGCTAGGCCGCTGACGGCGGCAAGACCAGAGTACTTTGCAGGATTAACGCATGGACGCAGGACAATCGAAAGCAATAAGTTGCCGGCGGTTGAATCCCACTTGTGGCCGCGCCGGCCGCGTCCTGCTGTCTGAGCCCGGGCGGCAAGTCCTGTGCCGTGCGGCGCTCCTTGTTTTCCTGCTTCGAGCAGGTCATCGTTGGTCGATCCGGTTACGTCGACTATCGTTAATTGGGCATCCATAGCGGCTGCTACCTCCTTAATGAATAAGTGAATAACGCAATGGTGTCGAGAGACAGACACAATGTGAAGCCTTTGTCGCATTTGGACAATTTAATGTTAACACGTCAACAACGACTGAAATGCGCTATCCTCTCTTGGTCGATGTAAACACGTCAACAAATCAAAGGAGGTTAGTGATGGGTTTCACGATTCTTGGAACAGGCTCGGCGCTTCCTGCGCGCAGCGTTTCCAATGACGAGCTGTCCGAGTTCCTCGATACCTCGGATGAGTGGATTTTTACCCGCACCGGTATCAAGAGCCGCCACGTCTGCACCACTGAGTCACTCGACGACCTTGCCGTAGCGGCGAGCGAGCGGGCGCTTCAGGTATCCGGAATCGACGCGAGACAGCTGGATCTTATCGTCTGTTCGACGACGACGGGCGATCACCTCGTTCCTGCCGAAGCGTGCGCCGTTGCTGAGCGACTAGGCGCGACGTGCCCTGCCTTCGATGTCTCGGCGGCTTGTGCCGGCTTCGTATTTGCGCTCGATGTCGCCGAGGGCTATATCGCCCGCGGTCGCGCCGAGCGCGTGCTTGTCGTTGCTGCCGAGCAGATGACGCGCGCGCTCGACTGGACCGACCGTGCCACCTGCGTGCTCTTTGGCGATGGGGCAGGCGCCGCAGTGATTGAGGCTGGGGGAGACAGTCCCCTTGCCGTTGAGCTTTCGACGGCGCCCGACGTCGAGACGTTGCGCGTTCCCGGTCTGGTCGGTACCTCGCCGTTTAAGGCTTCCGCAGATAGCGCGAGCGTGCTGTCCATGAATGGCCGCCGCGTGTTCAAGTTCGGCGTCAACGCCATCTGCGACACGGTCCATAAGCTTGCGATCGATGCGGGCATTTTGGTCGAAGACATCGATCATTTTGTATTCCATCAGGCTAACGAACGAATCCTGAGCCAGGCGGTCAAGCGCCTGGGCGTGCCGGACGAGCGCGTGGTTCGCACGTTGCGCGAGACCGGCAACATTTCGAGCGCATGCATTCCGCTTGCCCTCGACCGGCTGGCAAACGCCGGTGCACTTCACACGGGCGACACCATCGCCTTGGTTGGATTTGGCGCCGGTCTGGATATAGGTGGCTATCTGCTTCGTTGGAAGTAGTCGCACATAGGAAATAAAAACGCCCTAGGGCACAACCAAAGGAGAACTACCATGGCAGATCAGAAGACCTTCGAGCGCGTTTGCGACGTTATCCGCGAGACCGCCGGTCTTGACGATGTCGAGATGAAGCCCGAGTCCACGCTCGAGGAGATTGGTCTCGACAGCCTGGGCACCGTCGAGATCCTCGTTGCCGTCGAGGACGAGTTTGGCATCCAGCTCGATACCGAGGAGAACCCCAAGACGGTCGGCGAGTTCGCCGATACGGTCGAGGCGGCATTGGAGAAGTAGAGATGCTCAAGACTCCTCTCTGCGATCTGCTCGGCATCGAAAAGCCCGTGTTCCAGGGCGGTATGGCCTGGATTGCCGATGCCTCGCTGGCGTCCGCAGTGTCCGAGGCGGGTGGCTTAGGCATCATCGCGGCTATGAATGCCGACGCCGACTGGCTTCGCGACCAGATTCATGAGCTGCGCACCAAAACGGATAAGCCCTTTGGCGTTAACGTCATGCTCATGAGCCCGTTTGCCGACGAGGTCGCACAGGTTGTGATCGATGAGCAGGTGCCCGTTGTGGTGACTGGTGCCGGTAATCCCACCAAGTACATGAAAGCTTGGAACGATGCGGGCATCAAGGTCATCCCCGTTGTGGCTTCGGTGGCGCTCGCCCGTCTCGTGGCGCGTCGTGGAGCCACAGCGGTTGTTGCCGAGGGCACCGAATCGGGCGGCCATATTGGCGAGACCTCGACGATGGCACTGGTGCCGCAGGTCGTCGATGCGGTCGACATTCCCGTAGTGGCTGCCGGCGGTATTGCCGACGGCCGTGGCGTGGCGGCCGCCTTTATGCTGGGCGCTGCCGGCGTCCAGGTGGGTACGCGCTTTCTCGTTGCAAATGAGTGCACCGTCTCGGAGCAGTACAAGGAGATGGTCCTGAAGGCCAACGACACTTCGACGCGTGCGACCGGCCGCTCGACGGGACATCCGGTGCGCGCCCTCAAGAGCCCCTTCACCAACGCCTACGCCAAGAGCGAGGCGGCGGGCGTAAGTGTCGAGGAGCTCGGGGCCATGGGCACGGGCGCCCTTCGCAAGGCCGCCAAGGACGGCAATTACGAAGAGGGTTCGTTTTTGTGTGGACAGATTGCCGGCATGGTTAGCGAGCGCCAGAGCGCACGCGAAATCGTTGACGATCTGGTCGATGGCGCCGAGCGCGTCCTGAAGGGTGCGTCTGCATGGGTAGCGTAGCGTTTCTGTTTGCCGGCCAGGGTGCCCAACACCCCGCGATGGGCGTCGACCTGATCGAGACATCGCCGGCGGCCGCCGAGGTGTTCACCATTGCCGACGAGGTGCGCCCGGGGACCAGCGAGCAGTGCCGGAGTGCCTCCAAGGAGGAGCTCTCGCAGACCGAGAACACGCAGCCGTGCGTGTTCGTTCACGACCTGGCAGCGGCTGCCGCCCTGCGTGAGCGCGGCGTGGTACCTGCCGCCTGTGCGGGATTCTCGCTGGGCGAGGTCGCCGCGCTCACCTTTGCGGGGGCGTTCGATACGCGAGCGGGCTTTGGGCTTGTGTGCGAGCGCGCGGCGCTGATGGCCGCCCAGTGCGGGGA
>URYT01000051.1 GCA_900552185.1 uncultured Collinsella sp.
CCCGGCAAAGCCCGAGCCCCAATCGCTGCCCCAGGCGCCGTTGCCGCTAAAGATGCTGTCGAAGATGTCGCCCCAGCCGCTGGCACCCGCGCCGGCACCGTAGCCGCCGCCATACGCGCCGCCTGCGCCCGGCATGCCGCCAAACATGAGCATCTGGTCGTACTCTTTGCGCTTCTTCTCGTCCGAAAGCGTCTCGTAGGCCTCGCTGATCTCCTTGAACTTGGCCTCGTCGCCGCCGGCATCGGGGTGATATTTTTGCGCGAGCTTGCGAAACGCACTCTTGATCTCTTTGTCGGAGGCGCTCTTGGATACGCCCAGGATGTCATAGAAGGTTTTGCCTGCAGCCATCGTAGCTCCTCTCCTGTTACGTCCGCCGCCCATGCAGAGGACGGCTCATGCTTTCATATGGCACTAGGCCAGAAAGGGCCCCGGGTGTTGCCCCGGGGCCCTTCTCAATTACTCCTCGGTGCTCTCGGCCGTATCGGCCGCAGCATCCTCGGGCGCCGCTTCGGGCTCCGGTGCGGGGCGCTTCTCGCCACCGTAGGTCACCGTCACCATCGCGGAACGCAGGATGCGATCCGCCATGCGGTAGCCCTTCTGGTACACATCGTTGACGGTCTCGTCGCACTGCGATGCGTCCTCGACGCGACCCACAGCCTGGTGCTCGAGCGGATCGAACGCCTCGCCCTTGGGGTCGATGGGCTCAACGCCCTCATGCGCAAACACGTCGAGCAGCTTGGCATGTACCGCGTCAACGCCATCGACGAACTGCTTAAAGTCGTCAGAAAGCTCTTGGCTGCGGGCATGGTCGATCGCGCGCTCGATATCGTCGATCACCGGCAACAGCGCGGTGACAAGCTTCTCGGTCGCGCGCTCGCGCTCGGCGATGCGCTCGTTGGCGGTGCGGCGACGGAAGTTCTCCCAGTCGGCCTGCAGACGGGCGGTGCGCTCGGTGGCGTCCTTTGCCTTGTCCTCGGCGGCCTTCTGAGCCTCTGCCGCAGCATCGAGCTCATTGCGCACGTCGGCAAGCTCTTTCTGAGCCTGCTCGAACTTGAGCTTAAAGTCGTTGTCGGCGGCTTCTTCACCGGCGCGGATAGCGGCTTCCACCATCTCGTCCTCGGTCATCGTCGCCTCCTTGTTGGAATCCTCTACTTGGTTCTCGGCAGCCTCGGCGGCCGGGGCCTCGTTGGCCTCGGTAACGTCTGCGGCCTCTACGGGAATCTTCACGTCCTTCTCCTCAGAGTCAACGGGGGCGGCGCCAGCGGCGGCCGCCTCCGTGCGAGCTTTACGGGCGGACATGATTATTTGTCCTCGTCGTCCACAACCTCGTAGTCGGCGTCGACAACGTCATCGTCGGCAGGCTGGGCACCAGCGGCACCGTCGGTCTGCTGCTGAGCGTCGGCGTAGACAACCTGGGCCAGCTCGTAGGCCACGGACTGCAGGGACTCGCCGGCGGCCTTGATAGCCTCGACGTCAGAGCCCTCGAGCGCCTTCTTGGCGTCGGCGATAGCGGTCTCGGCCTTGGACTTCACGTCGGCGGAAACCTTGTCGCCCAGCTCGTTGAGGGTCTGCTCGGTGGAGTAGCACAGGCTGTCGGTCTGGTTGCGGACCTCGACCTCTTCCTTCTGCTTCTTGTCCTCCTCGGCATGAGCCTCGGCGTCCTTGACCATACGATCGACTTCGTCGTCGGAAAGCGCGGTGGAGCCGGAAATGGTGATCTGCTGCTCCTTGCCGGTGCCCTTGTCCTTAGCGGAGACCTTGACGATGCCGTTGGCGTCGATGTCGAAGGTAACCTCGATCTGCGGCACGCCGCGGCGGGCAGCCGGGATGCCGGTCAGCTGGAACTTACCGAGCGACTTGTTGTCGCGAGCAAGCTCGCGCTCGCCCTGGAGCACGTTGATCTCGACGCTGGTCTGGTTGTCGGCAGCGGTGGAGTAGACCTCGGTCTTGGAGGTCGGGATCGTGGTGTTGCGGTCGATCATCTTGGTCATGATGCCGCCCATGGTCTCGACGCCCAGCGACAGCGGGGTAACGTCGAGCAGCAGGATGCCCTCGACGTCGCCGGTAAGCACGCCGCCCTGGACGGCAGCGCCATCGGCAACGACCTCGTCGGGGTTCACGGACATGTTAGGCTGCTTGCCGGTCATGGTCTTGACGAGCTCTTGGACGGCGGGCATACGGGTGGAACCGCCGACGAGGATGACCTCGGTCAGATCGGAGAGCTTAAGCTTGGCGTCGCGCAGGGCGTTGGTGACAGGCTGCTTGCAGCGCTCGAGCAGGTCGCGGGTGATCTTCTCGAACTCGGCGCGGGTCAGCGTGTAGTTGAGGTGCAGCGGGCCGGACTGGTTCATGGTGATGAACGGTAGGTTGATGGTGGTCTGCTGGGCGGCGGAGAGCTCCTTCTTGGCGTTCTCGGCGGCCTCCTTCAGACGCTGCAGGGCCATGGGGTCCTGACGCAGGTCGACACCGTTCTCCTGCTGGAACTTATCGGCCATCCAGTCGATGACGCGCTGATCCCAGTCGTCGCCGCCCAGGTGGTTATCGCCCGAGGTGGACAGAACCTCAAACACGCCGTCGGCGAGGTCGAGGATGGAGACGTCGAAGGTGCCGCCGCCCAGGTCGAAGACCAGGATGCGCTGGTCGGTGCCCTGCTTGTCCAGGCCATAGGCAAGAGCAGCAGCGGTCGGCTCGTTGACGATACGCTTGACGTTGAGGCCAGCGATCTTGCCGGCGTCCTTGGTGGCCTGACGCTGGGCGTCGTTGAAGTAGGCCGGGACGGTGATGACGGCGTCGGTGACGGTCTCGCCCAGATACTTCTCGGCGTCGGCCTTCATCTTCGCGAGCGTCATGGCGCTCACCTGCTCGGCGGTGTAATCCTTGCCCTCGATGTCGACGACGGCACGGCCACCCTGGCCCTCCTTGACCTCATACGGCACGGTCTTGATCTCGGAGGTGCACTCGGAGTACTTGCGGCCCATGAAGCGCTTGATGGAGAACACGGTGTTCTTGGGGTTGGTGACAGCCTGGTTCTTAGCGGCCTTACCAACGACGCGGTCGCCGTCGGCACGGAAGCCCACGACGGACGGGGTGGTGCGGTCGCCCTCGGCGTTCACGATAATGGTCGGAGAACCGCCCTCGAGGACGGCCATAGCGGAGTTAGTAGTACCAAGGTCGATACCAAGAATCTTACTCATTAGAAATTCCCTCTCTCTTTTGCGTTCGCGCCGCCTCGACGATCTGTCGCGCGGCGCTTCGGCTTGTCTTTCAGGATGTAGTGTATCCCCTTATGGGCCGGAATATACAAAATCTAAGTCAATTCATATAAGATTTCTTATTGCCGAGAGTTTAGGTTCTTAAATGCGCAGGTAGATGCGCTGATTGAGTTCTCGGCAAATCTATCGAGATCTATGTAGAGATGGCTGAGGTTTGCGTCCGGGGGGTGCCTGGGGGCCGTCTTGCGGAAAGCTCATCCCGGTTTGAGCGTGGATTCCGGGTCGCAGTTTCCGTCTGAAGGCTCAACCGGAAACCGTATCCCGTTTTGAGAGCTGATACCGGCTCGCATTTTCCGCTAGCGGGCCTAACCGGAAACTGCAACCCGTTTTTCGACAAAATAATGGGATGCGGTTTCCGCAAGCACGCTCAATCGCCCTATATTTCAAGTCACCTTTAGCTAACATTTGCGCAGCTCAACGGCCCCACCTGCGCATTTTTTAGTAAACCTTGGCATACTCGGCGAACGGTATGAAGATGCCGGTCAGAGGGTATTGCAAACGGTCGCTCCCGTGGTATGTTTTTGCCCGAATCAAACCGGCGCGCATCGCCTGTAGCGTCGGTCAACAGAGAGGAAACTACCATGGCTCATCCCGTAATTGATGCCGACGAGTGCATCGCTTGTGGCGTTTGCGTCGACTCCTGCCCCGCTGGCGTTCTGGAGCTCCAGGACGTCGCTACCGTCGCCGACGAGGACTCCTGCGTCGCCTGTGGCGCTTGCCAGGACGCTTGCCCCGCCGGCGCGATCACCGAGATCGTCGAGGAGTAACAACTCCCCCACTTGCACACTCACAAGTACACCGTGCACAAAAAGGAGGCCTCCGCATCGCCGCGGAGGCCTCCTTTTGCATATGTGGGCAGTTGCGGTGGAATAGTTCCTGCCTCATTGCTTAGGTGCCGATTTTAGGAACTATTTCACCGCAACTTATAGATGCGGCGTCGACTAGGACAAATCGTCTTCGTAGGGCATCAGGTCTGCCAAGTAACCTTTCTCCTTGAGCATCGCCTCGATCTCGTCGAGGATCTGCTCGTCCTCCGCCGCGATGCGATGGAAGTGGTAACCGCTCGTCACCGTTAGTAGTGGAAAGCTCTTGCCGCTCTCGATATCGTGCAGGTAGCGCTCAACATCGCGACGATTGCGGATGTCCAGGTCGGCCGTGATCTTACCGTACACGCGGTGATTGACGATCACGTTGAGCACGGCGCCACCCGCGTCGACGATACTCGTGAGCTCGTCGCCCGCCTGCTCCACACTGTGGCGCACCTTAACAAGACGCGTGGGCACGGCGGGGCTACTCGCGGCCTCCTGCAGCACGTAGCCGCGATTGGTCGCCACGATATCGTGCCCATCGGCGCGCAGCAGGGCGATGTCTTGCACGACAATCTGGCGGCTCACACCCACCTCACGAGCAAGTGCGCTGCCGGAGACGGGGCCCTTGGCTCGCTCGAGCACGGCCATGATGGCACGGCGACGCTCGCGGGCGTTCATTATTTACCGTCCAGCAGACGCAGGTGCTTAAGCGAGAGGTCAAGAATCGGCGCAGAGTGCGTCAACGCCCCCGAGCTAATAAAGTCAACGCCCAGGTCGGCGAGCGCGCGGATATTGCCGGCGTCCACGTTGCCCGAACACTCGGTCTTGGCGCGACCGGCGATAAGCTCGATAGCGGCGGCCATGTCGTCATGGGTCATGTTGTCGAACATGATGATGTCGGCGCCGGCCTCCACGGCCTCGCGCACCATGTCCAGGTTCTCGCACTCGATCTCGACCGTCGTGGTAAACGATGCATGGGCGCGCGCCATCTCGATCGCACGCGTCACACCACCGGCGGCGTCGATATGGTTGTCCTTGAGCATGACAGCCGTCGACAGGTTATAGCGGTGGTTGCTGCCACCGCCGATCTCGACTGCAGCCTTCTCGAAGACACGCATGCCCGGCGTGGTCTTGCGCGTGTCGACAAGCACGGTCTTGGTGCCCTCGAGCGCAGCTGCCATCCGATGCGTGTAAGTAGCGATGCCGCTCATGCGCTGCAGGTAGTTGAGCGCCACGCGCTCGCCCGAAAGCAGTACGCGCGCATCGCCGCGCACCTGGCCCACGTGGTCGCCGGCGTGCACCTCGTCACCATCGGCAACATCAAACAGCACCGAGCTCTGCGAATCCAGCAGCTCAAAGGTGCGAGCGAACACATCCAGGCCCGCGATAATGCCATCGGCCTTGGCGATAAGCTCCACCGTGGCGGGACGCGCCGTGGGGCACACGCTCGCCGTGCTCACGTCCTCAAAGGTAATGTCCTCGCGCAGAGCCTGCAGAATCAAATCATCGACGACGAGCTTCATGGTAATGGGATTCATGGTCTACTCCTCCACGGCCTGCGTGCCGGCGGCACGGGCCAGATCATCGATTGCAAGGTTATCGGAACTCAGGGCGCGATGGTGCCCATCGAGCGCGGGCTCGCCCGTCTGCTCCACGGCAAGCGACTCGCCGGTGCGCATACGCCAAGCGGCGCGACGACCCCAGACCAGCGCTTCGAGCAGGCTGTTTGATGCAAGGCGGTTCTTGCCGTGAACGCCGTTGCAGGCTGTCTCGCCCGCGGCGTAGAGCTCGGGCATCGAGGTGCGGCCGTCCTTGTCGACCCACACGCCGCCCATAAAGTAATGCTGCGTGGGTGTGACGGGAATGGGCTCGTCCAGGATGTCGCGGCCGTCCTCCAGGCAGCGTGCGCGGATGTTGGCGAAGTGCCCGGTCACCACGTCGCGCTCGACGGGGGCAAAGCTCAGCCACTCGTGCTCGGCACCGTCCTGCTTCATCTGCTCGCGAATGGCGGCGGCGACCACATCGCGCGGCTGAAGCTCATCGGTAAAGCGCTCGCCGGCGGCGTTGAGCAAAATCGCGCCCTCGCCGCGGCAGCTCTCGCTGATCAGGAAGGTGCGGCCCGGCTGCGGCGAGAACAGCCCCGTGGGGTGAATCTGCACGTAGTCCAGGTGCTCCATCTTAATGCCATGCTCCTGAGCAATGTAGCAGGCATCGCCCGTGAGCTGCGGGTAGTTGGTCGAATGGTCGTATACGCCGCCGATACCGCCCGTAGCCCACAGCGTGTGGCGGGCATGGATCTTAAACGGCTCGCCGGCATGCACGCCCTCGGCGGCATTTGCCAGCTCGTCGGCGGGACGAACAGAGCTGTCCTCGTCCACGGGAACGGCGACGGCGCCGGTGCACACCGTGGCGCCGTCACGCTCGCCCGTCAGGATGTCGGTCATGGCCACGTGCTCCAAAATCTGCACGTTATCCAGCTTGTGAACGGCCTGGAGCAGCTTGGTCGTGATCTCCTTGCCCGTAATGTCGGCATGGAAGGCAATACGCGGACGGCTGTGCGCGCCCTCGCGGGTAAAGTCGAGGCTGCCGTCGGCCTTGCGCTCAAAATCCACGCCCATCGCCAGCAGGTCGTTGATGACCGAGCGGCTCGAGCGAATCATGATGTCGACGCTCTCGCGGCGGTTCTCGTAGTGGCCGGCGTGCATGGTGTCCTCAAAGAAGGCATCGTAATCCGAGCCTTCGGGCAGCACGCAGATACCGCCCTGCGCAAGCATCGAGTCGCACTCGTCGACAGCGCCCTTGGAGAGCATGATCACGCGCGTGCTCGTCGGTAGATTGAGGGCCGCGTACAGGCCCGCCACGCCGCAACCGGCAATGACAACGTCGCACTCCATATCGGGGTATTGTTT
Source organism: uncultured Collinsella sp. (assembly GCA_900552185.1). Lineage (GTDB taxonomy): Bacteria > Actinomycetota > Coriobacteriia > Coriobacteriales > Coriobacteriaceae > Collinsella. The sequence continues at coordinate 6,991 of URYT01000051.1, forward strand.
GGTTTCCACAGGAATCCTCTCCCTTGTAATGTGACATAAGGGACTGCCCCTCATGTCACATCGTTCTAGCGCGCCGCGTACTCGAGCATGCGGTCGAGCGTGAGCTTGGCCTGGTCGGCCGCCTCGTCCGACACGCCGATCTGTACCTCGCCCTCGCCCGTCTCCAGGCATCGCACGAGCTTTTCGAGTGTGATGAGATCCATGTTGACGCAGGTGGGCTGCACCGCGGGAAAATAGAACTTTTTGCCGGTGCCCTCGCAGCGGCGCTCGAGCTCGTAGAGCACGCCGCGGACCGTCACGATGATGAACTCACTCGCATCCGAATCCTCGGCGTACTTGATGATGCCGGCGGTGGAGCCGATGTAGTCGGCCTCGGCAAGGACGTCGGCCTTGCATTCGGGGTGCGCCAGCACGAGCGCGTTGGGATGCGCCTCCTGCGCATCGACGATCTGCTCGACGGTGATGATGTGATGGCGCGGGCAATAGCCATTGTTGAGGATGACGTGCTTTTGCGGCACCTGCTCGGCTACGAAGCGGCCCAGGTTTTGATCGGGGATGAACAGGACGTGCTGCTGCGGCAGCTCGGACACGATCTTGACGGCGTTGGAGCTGGTGACGCACACGTCGCTCCAGTTCTTGATCTCGACCGTCGAGTTGACGTAGCAGACCACGGCAAGGTCGTCGCCGTACTCGGCGCGCGCCGCATCGACCGTCTCGCGCTTGACCATGTGCGCCATGGGGCAGTCCGCGCCCGGCTCGGGCAGCAGCACGGTCTTGGTGGGGTTGAGCAGCTTGGCGCTCTCGCCCATAAACTCCACGCCGCACAGCACGATGGTCTGCTGCGGCAGGCTCTTGGCGAGCTTTGCCAGGTAGAAGCTGTCGCCGACGTAATCGGCAACGGCTTGGACCTCGGGCGCCACATAGTAGTGCGCCAGGATCACCGCGTCACGTTGGGTTTTTAGTTGCTGAATGGCCTCGACAAGCTCTGCGGGCACCAGTGCCGCGCGCTCCGTTGCCGTCGTTGCCGATGCTAGGCCAGCCGCGATATCGCGTGCAAGCTCCGACGCATCCATGTTCGCGCTCTGTGCCATCAAGGTCCCTCTCTTTTGGCGAATCTTGGGGCTTTAGTATGACACCTAGGTTTACAGCTGACAAGACAGCTGTAAACCTAGGTGTAAAGTTGAAATAAAGATTCAGTTATGCGGCAGGTCCATTTTCGAACCGGCAAGCTGAGGATAGTCGAGCTCTCGATAGCGCAGGAGGAATCTTTGGGCGCCCGCCGCGCATGGTCGACGGCATGCCCGTAGCCGGGCACACCGGACACGGCTTTGGAACCAAGAGCATTAAGCTTGCCGTCGAACGCATGAACGGCAACTGCCAGTTTCGCATCAACGGCGACCGGTTTGAGCTTCGCGCCGTGATGTAAGGGCGCGACAAGTCGGCGCCGCGCTCGACCCGTCAGGGCCGCCTTGCCGGCTCCGGTCCGCTACAGCGGCGCGGCTGCCGGGGTCAGCTGCTTGATGTATGCCCACATGCGCTGCTTGGCGGCTTTGTCAGTGAGCGCCGCCTCAAAACCGTCGAGCGCGAGCACGCGACGACCCTGCACATGGGCGACCAAGCCGGGCTTGAGCATGGCGGTATCGAAGTCGTCGATTGCCACGAGCATGTCGGCATAGGTCTCGCGCATGGTATCGGCCGCGCGATCGTCTAACAGCAGGACCGCCTCGGGGTCCAAGGCCTCGAGCGCCTCGCGGAACAGCTCGCACGGCAGGCCCTCGCCTGTCGCAACCGCCCCATCGCCCGCGCCGGCAACACTTGCCAGCACGCAAAAATCCTCTGGCGCGTAGCCGATGGCGCCGAGCGCTTTGCGCAGCGCAGCACCGTCCGGACCGGCAGCCAGCTCGCCGCCCGCACGCTCGGCATCGTCTAAATCACCTTTTACCAGCACAATCGGCGAGCACGCATTTCCTGCGATACGCACGCCGCGGTCCGCGAGCGATGCGAGCTCCTGCTCGGTCGCCTGGGCGATGGCTTCTTTTTTCTGGCTTTGTGACGTGGGCATGCGCTCTCCAATCGTTTGCGTGCCCACCATTATATAAAAGAGCCGCCTGCGAGTGGTTGCATTACGGGCCGTTGGGTATAAGCACGGTCGTACTGAGTTTTACGCGGCCGAGCCGCGTCGCACTATGGAGGTCACCATGGCTGACATTAAGCAGATTACCCCCGAGAACTTCGATTCCGTCGTTAACGGCAGCCTTCCCGTGCTGGTTGATTTTTGGGCACCGTGGTGCGGTCCCTGCCGCTCGCTCTCGCCCATTGTTGACGAAGTGGCCGACGAGCTGGCCGGCAAACTCGCCGTCGCCAAATGCAACGTCGACGACAATCAGGACCTGGCCATGAAGTTTGGCGTCATGAGCATCCCCACGCTGGTTGTCTTTAAGAACGGCGAGGAAATCGACCGCTCCGTTGGCGCGCTGCCCAAGGCCAGGCTGCAGGCGCTGCTTGAGAAGCACCTGTAATACGCCGGTCATGTGCTGCCGTCCATGAGCGGTTTTGCGCCGCTCACCGGAGAGCCGGGTGCTGCGCCCGCGACCACGGATAGTATGGTAATCACAAACAGCCCCCAGTGAACGGGTGCGGGTCAGACGGACTCGCACCCGTTTTCTTATGCGGCGATGCGCAAAGCGGGCGTAGTAGAATCTGAACCACTGAATAGACCCGTACAAAAGGAGATTTCCCATGCATGACGTCGGAATGAACATGAGCCAGCTTGCCATGAGCGTCAAGCAGGTCGACGACACCATCGAGCTCGCTCATGAGTGGAGCCATCAGCTGCTGCATGCGACCGAGAATTTTGACATGGAGCGCATCGGCGCCAAGCTCGAGGCAGCCATGGCCGCGCTGCACGAGGCCCACGACGCACTCGAGGGCTACGAAGAGGCCATCGAGGCCGACCACAACTCCGTCGGATCCGTGAAGCTGGTGTAAAGTGGCCGGACACGAGCATGGCAGCGGATACGAGCACGAGCATCCGCACGGGGCGGACGGTGATGCGAGCTGCCACTGTAGTGGCTCCGGCTCCGAGCTGGTCCGCTTTTCGGTCACCGCGCCCGACGACCTGCTGCGCCGCTTTGACGAGCAGATCGCGCGCCGCGGCGACGTGGCCAACCGCTCCGAGGCCGTGCGCGACCTGATACGCGCCTCGATCGCCAAGGAGCAGATGCGCATGCCCGATGAGCATGTTATCGGGTCGCTCACCATGATCTACGACCACCATACCGGCGACCTGACACGCCGCCTGGACGAGGTGCAGCACGACTACACCGACGAGATCGTATCGACCATGCACGTGCATCTGGATCACCACAACTGCTTGGAGATTCTGGCGCTCAAGGGTCGCGGCGAGCGCGTCTACGAACTAGCCGACCGCCTGCTGGGCCTGCGCGGCGTTAAGCACGGAGAGCTCACGTGCGCCGCCACCAAGCAGAGCCTGGGGCTGTAACAGCACACATTTCAACGAAGGAGGGTCGCATGCGGCATGCGCATATCCATGTAACGGGCATTGTGCAGGGCGTTGGCATGCGACCGTTTGTGTATCGCGAGGCCATGGCGCATGGCATTTGCGGATGGGTGCTCAACGCGGGCGACGGCGTGCATATCGAGGCGCACGCTTGTGCCGAGGCGGTTGACGGATTTGTCGCTGCACTTTCTGAGCATGCGCCCGCGGCGGCTCGCGTTGAGCGAGTCGATATTGCGGATTTGGAGCCTGGCGGCTGGAGCACTGCCGATGAGCAGGGCTTTCACATTGTGGCGTCGCAGGACCAGACCGCGCA